>JAPSJU010000126.1 GCA_031178025.1 Agromyces sp.
GCCCGCCCGGGCGCCCGCCCCGGGGGGGGGGGGGGGGCGGCCCCCCCCCGCGCGGGGGCCCGCCCGGCGGGCCCCCCCCCCCCCCCCCCCCCCCCCCCCTCCCGGCTGCCCGCGCTGACCACCGCGGTGCCGACCGCCGCACCGGCCTCGGCGACGGTCACCGGTTCCGCACGCACCTCGACGGAGACGGGGGTGTCGCCCCAGACGACGACGGATGCCGCCGCCGCCGTGCGGGCATGAGCGGTCGCGCCCCACGCGGTGAGGTACTCCGCGACGGGCCGGCCCGCCTCGAAGACCGGGATCTCGTGGAATCCGGGAGCGATGCTGTCGAGCAGCGCGGCGATCGCCTCGGCGAGCACCCGGTGGTTCTCGCCGCCGAGCACGACGCCGACGACGGTCACCGTGCCCGAGCCCACCGGGTAGTCCGCAGAGAACAGCAGGTTCGCCGCGTCATCCGTCGTGCCGGTCTTGATGCCGTCGACACCGTGGGAACCGAGGAGCATGTTCGAGTTCTCGATGACGCCGATCACCGGCAGGTCCATGCTCGGCGTCGCGACCAGCTCCGACACCGTCGGGTCTGCGAGCGCGATCTCGCCGAGCTCGACGAGCTCTTCCGGCGTGCTGACGTTGTCGTTCGACATCCCGCTCGCGTCGACGAGCCGGGTGCTCTCGAGCCCCTGCTCGTCGAGCCAGGCGCGGGCCGCCGCGAGGAACGCGTCCATCGACCCGTACGCCCACTCCGCGAGGGACTGGGCGTAGTTGTTGCCGGAGGCCAGCAGCAGCGCGGCGAGGCTCTGGCGCTCGCTGAGCGTCGTGCCTGCGCTGACCGGCGCGACGGAACCGCCCTCGGCGACGACCCTCCAGTAGAGGTCGACGTCGGCTTGCGTGTACGCGATGCCCGGTCCCTCCTCCCCCGGCGCGAGCGGCTTCGCGTCGAGCACGACGAGGGCCGTGACGACCTTCACGATGCTGGCGATGGCCATGGGCGACTGGTCTTCGCTGGCGGCGAGGAGCCCGTCGAAGCCGATGGCGCCGACGGCGTAGCCGCCGAAGCCCGGCAGCGACAACGACGGCGCGGCGGCGGGGGTCACGGTGGGCGCGTCGAGCACGGGTGTCGCGGCCGGCACGGGCGCGCCCAGCGCATCGGCCGCGTAGACGCCTCCGCCGATGACCGACGCGAGCACGAGCGCGAGGCTCGAGAACACGACGGCCCGGCGACGGCGGTGGACCGCTCGTCGGTCGGTGGTGACGGGAGCGGCGAGAGTGGACTGCGGTGCGGACATCGCGTTCGAGCCTATTCGTCGACGGCGAGGGCGTAGAGCACCACCGCGGCAGCGGCAGCGACGTTCAGCGAATCGACGCCGTTCGCCATCGGGATCGTGACGACCTGGTCGGAGGCCTCCAGGGCGTTCCGGCTCAGCCCGTCGCCCTCGGCGCCGAAGACGAGCGCGAGGCGATCGGGCGGGTCTGCCGCAAGCTCGCGCAGGGGCACGGCGCCGTCGGCGAGGGCGAGCGCGGCGATCGAGAAGCCGCGCGCGTGCAGCATCCGCGCGGCGTCCGGCCACTCGGGCAACCGCGTCCACGGGACCTGGAAGACCGTGCCCATGCTCACGCGGACGCTGCGGCGGTACAGCGGATCGGCGCAGCGAGGGCTCACGAAGACGGCATCGGCGCCGAGCGCGGCGACCGAGCGGAAGATCGCCCCGACGTTCGTGTGGTCGACGATGTCCTCGAGCACCACCACCCGACGTGCGGCCGCGAGCAGCTCGCCGGGGTCGGGCATCGCCGGTCGCTCGAAGGCGGCGAGGGCGCCGCGGTGCACGCGGTACCCCGTGATGGCCTCGAGCTGGTCCGGATCCGCCAGGTGCACGGGGATGTCGAAGGGCGCGAGTGCGGACTCGAGCCCCGGCAGCCACTTCTCCTCCATGAGCACCGAGCGCGGACGGTGTCCGGCGCCGATCGCGCGCGAGATGACCTTCGCGGACTCGGCGATGTAGAGCCCTGCCGCGGGCTCATGGGCGCTTCGCAGCGAGACGTCGGTGAGCCTGGCGTAGTCGGCCACCGCGTCTGATGCCGCATCGCGGACGCGTTCGATGTGCATGGATCTCCCTCCCCTCCAGCCTGCCAGTGCCCGGGGCGTTCGGAGGACGCCGCGCGTCTAGAATCGGAGGACCGTCGAAGGGAGACGCGGTGGTGCCAGGCCTCGAAGCTCCGATCGTGACCGACGCCGCATTCGATGCGGCGATCGAGCTCATGCGCGGCGCCCGCGTCACCGCCCTCACGGGCGCCGGCCTCAGCACGGACTCGGGGATTCCCGACTACCGCGGCGAGGGTGCCCCGGTGCGTACTCCCATGACGTTCCAGACGTTCCTCGCCTCGGAGACGGCGCGCAAGCGCTACTGGGCCGGCAGCCACCTGGGCTGGCGCAGCTTCGGCAGCGCCCAGCCGAACGCGGGCCACCTCGCCCTCGCTCGCCTCGAGGACCACGGCATCCTCACGGGCATCGTCACGCAGAACGTCGACGGCCTGCATCGGCGGGCAGGCAGCCGCCACGTCGTCGAGCTGCACGGCGGCATGGACCGGGTGCTGTGCCTCGGCTGCGGACAGCACTACGCGCGCCAGGCGATCGCCGACCGGCTCGAGGAGCTGAACCCGTCGATCGACCTGAACGCCCCGCTTCGGATCGCACCGGACGGCGACGTGGAGGTCGACGACGTCGAGCACATGCGCCTCCCCGACTGCACGGTGTGCGGCGGCATCCTCAAGCCCGACGTCGTCTTCTTCGGCGAGTTCGTGCCGACGGAGACCTTCCACGCCGCCGCGGCCCTCGTGCGCGGCGCCGACACGCTCCTGGTCGCCGGTTCATCCCTCGTGGTGAACTCGGGCGTGCGGCTGCTCGAGCTCGCCCGTCGCCGGCGCATGCCGATCATCGTCGTGAACCGCGGCGTCACCAAGGGCGACAGCCGGGCGGCGGTCAAGATCGACGCCGGCACCAGCGAGACCCTCACCGCGATGCTCGAGGCATTGCGCCCATAGCCTCGCCGCGATGCACCGCTCAGCGGCGACGACGCGGGCGGCGGCCGCGCGGGCCGGGCTCCACGGTCGCGCGGATGAGCTCGAGCAGGCGCTCCGCGGACGCGGCCCACGTGTACCGGGCCGCCGCGGCGACCGAGGCCTCCGACCGGCGCTCCCACTCCCCATCGCGTTCGAGCGCGCGCAGGGCGGTCACCATCGACCGGGGATCGTCGGGGTCGAAGAAGAGCGCGGCGTCGCCGCCGATCTCGCGGAAGATCGGAATGTCGCTGACCACCACGGGGGTCCCGAGGCGCATGGCCTCGACGAGCGGGATGCCGAAGCCCTCGGCTCGGCTCGCGTGCACGAGGGCGGTCGCGTTCGCGAGGAGCCGGGCGTAGTCGGCGTCCGTCACGCCGTCGTGGAAGACGAGCCGCGCCTGGGGAGCCAGCCGGGCGAGCCGTTCACGCTCGGCATCGCCGATGCGGCTCATGAGGTGCAGTTCGTGGTCCGGGAGCGCGGCGACCGCGCGCACCAGCGTGTCGACGTTCTTGTACGGCATGTACGAGCCCATGTAGACGAGCCGCTGCTTCGCCGGCCGGTGCCGCGGCAGCTCCGGTTCCCCGAATGCGTCCGCGGCGTTCGGCACCACGGTGACGGGTCGGTCGGTGAGACGGTGCTCGCGGATGAGGCCGGCGGTCGTCTCGGACACCGTGACCACGGCATCGGCGCGGTTCAGGAGCATCCGCTGCGGCCACCAGGCGAGGTGGTAGAGCCGCCACAGCAGTCGAACGGGCGCGGGCAGGTCCCGCGGCGGCGTGCGATTCTCGTAGTAGATGAGGTCGTGCACGGTGAGCAGCAGCCGGTAGTCGCGCCCCCAGGAGCCCATCGTCTGCATCGGCGTGAACACCACGTCGGGTCGCAGCTTGCGCACCTGCAGCGCCACGAAGGGCTCGCGCAGGCTCGTCGGCGCGCTCACGAGCTGCCACGGGTGGGGCGGGAGCATGTCGAGCTGCCGATGGTCGTGCACGAGCATGGTCAGCGGATGCCGCTTGCCGAGCTCCGTGACGATGCCCGCGGTGAATCGGCTGATGCCGTCGTGCTGCCCGATGCGGACGTACCGGCAGTCGACGACGACCCTCACGCGTTCGCCCCGGACCGGAGGAACCTGAGGATGTGCGCCGCCGCGTCGGCCGGCGTCTCGTAGTGGATGAGATGACCGACGCCGGGGATGACCTCGAGCGTCGCGGCGGGGAACAGCGCCGCGAGCCGACGCTGCGCTGCCAGAGGGGTCACGTCATCGCGCTCCGCGGCGACGAGGAGCGTCGGCACGCCGATGGCGGAGGCGACCTCGCTCACATCGTGGCCTACCGAGGCGCGGAACGCCTCGAGCACGGCGTCGCGATTCCCGAACGCCGAGAAGTATCGGTCGTGCTGGTCGTGGATCCATCGCCGGAGCGGCCTCGACCGCGTCTTCGCCATCGCGATGCTCATGACGCGCACGATCAGCCGGTTGCGCAGGAGGGCGAAGCCCGCGCGCTCGGGCAGCGCCGCCGCGGCGCGGTAGTACAGCACCGCGAGTCGGGTCAGGACCCCGCGCGGACCCTCGAGTGCCGGGGCGCCGATCGGGTTCACGAGCACGAGGCGTTCGGGCGCCGGCACGGCGCCGCGGGCGACGGCGGTCGCCGCGACGATCGACCCGAACGAGTGCCCGAGGAGCGTGTAGGGGCCGTCGATGCCGAGGGCTCGGATGAAGGCGCCGAGCCAGTCCGCGTACGCCTCGAGGTCATGCGCTCCTCGCCGGAACGTCGACGACGAGCCGAAGCCCGGCAGGTCGGGCGAGATGATGCGCAGCCCGGGCAGCTGGGCCACGACCGGCTCCAGACCGTGGTGGTCGCCGCGGAATCCGTGCACGAGCACGAGCACCGGGGCGTCCGCCTCGCCGTACTCCCACCACGCCGTGTCGGTGCCGTCGACGTCGATGCGGTGCGCGCTCACGGGGATGCGAGCGAGCTGCTCGTCGTACGGGGAGGCGATCATCCCCGCCATTCTACGGCGAGGGGACCTGCGCTCACGGCTGGTGCCGAAGCACCGGCCGCGGACACGCGGGGCGCGCTCCCCCGCGTGTGACGGTGGCCGCCCCTACCTTCGAACCATGGATGCCACGAACCGCGCCCGCTGGGCCGACACGCTCGCCGTCTTCGACCTCGAGACCACGGGCATCGACGTCGACACGTGCCGCATCGTCACGGCTCACGTCGGGGTCATCGGCGCCGACGGCGAGGTGCTCGAGGAACGGGCCTGGCTGGTCGACCCCGGCGTCGAGATCCCCGCGGCGGCATCCCTGATCCACGGCGTCACGACCGAGCGCGCACGACTCGAGGGGCAGCCGGCGGTGTCGGCGATCGCCGAGATCATCGACGCGCTCGCCGATGTCGCGTGCCGGGGGCTCCCCATCGTCGCGTACAACGCGGCATACGACCTGACGCTCCTCGAGCGCGAGGCGCAGCGGTACGGGCACGCCCCCCTGCCGGAACCGGCGCCGGTCGTCGACCCGCTCGTGATCGACAAGGCGATCGACCGCTACCGGCGCGGCAAGCGCACGCTCACGGCGGCAGCGGCGCACTACGGCGTCTCGCTGCCGAACGCGCACGACGCCGGGGCTGATGCCGTCGCCGCGGGCCGGGTGGCCCAGGCGATCGTGCGGGCGTATCCCGAGCTGGCCGCGATCGCGGTCGGCGACCTGCACGCCCGGCAGGTCGACTGGTGCCGCGAGCAGGCGGAGAGCTACCAGGCGTACCGCCGGGCCAACGGAGAGCCCGAGTTCACGACCTCGGGCGCCTGGCCCGTTCGACGCCAGCCCGCGGCATCCGTCGCGGCAACCGCCGTGCTTGCTGCGCCGGAGGTCGTCGCGGGTCGCTTCCCCGACCGCGTCGATCCCGACGCGTTGTTCTAGAGGGGGCCCGCGGCACTCGTACGGCAGAGCGCCGAAGCCTGCCGCGGCGCCACGGCGGCTCGCCCGGGCATGCCGAAGGGCGGACGATCATCATCGCCCGCCCTTCGTGGCAGTGTCCTACTTGCCGAAGTT
>JAPSJU010000007.1 GCA_031178025.1 Agromyces sp.
AGGTGGGGCGGTAGCAGACGCTACGCCCGTCGTCGTGCGCGACCCATAGCGGATCGAGCCGACGGCATGGACGTTTCGATGGTCGAGGTGGTGAAGCCGTGCCATGGGCGCTGATGACCTCCCGCGGACTGCTCCACCGACGTGTTGACGGATTGAATCGTCTCAGGCTATCTTGCGGGAAGCGCTTTCCAGTGCACGAGGGTTCGGGGCTCACCCGACCCGCCCCACCCCCGATGGAGGACGATGATGTTCACGACCCGATCTCGGCGAGGGTTCCTCGCCGCTGCAGCGATGACCGGCGCCGCACTGCTCGCGCTCACCGGCTGCGCCGGCGGTGGAGGCAGTGCCGACGCCGCCGCGTACGACCCCGATGAGGAGGTCACCCTCAACTTCACGTGGTGGGGCAACGACGACCGGGCCACCCGTTACCAGGAGCTCATCGCCGCATTCGAGAAGGAGCACCCGAACATCACGATCGACGGGACCTTCACCGACTTCCCGTCCTACTGGGAGAAGCGCAAGACGGAGGCGGCCGGCGGCGGCCTGCCCGATGTGTGGCAGTTCTCCGATTCCTACCTGCGCGAGTACGCCGAACCGGGACTGCTGCTCGATCTCGAGACCGTCTCCGACTACATCGACTTCGACGCATTCGATGACGGGCTCCGGGCGACCGGCGCGCTCGAGGGCGTGCAGTACTCGCTGCCGACCGGCTACAGCGCGTGGGCGGTCTTCCTCAACGACGGCCTCATCGAGCAGGCCGGCGTCGAGCCCTACCCGGGCGGCACGAGTTCGGAGGAGTACACCGAGTGGATGGCGTCGGTGACGCAGGCCACGGGCGGCGCCGTCTACGGCGGCACGGACATGACGCAGCGCATCCAGGTCTTCGAGAACGCCCTTCGCGCGCAGGGCGAGAACCTCTACACCGATGACGGCGAGCTCGGCTTCACCGAGGACGACCTCCGCGAGTTCTGGGAGTCCGGCGCGGAAGCCCGTGACGGCGTCGTCGTTCCCCAGCAGCGACTGGAGGAGCTCACGCCGAAGTCCGGCTTCGGCGCCAACCTCACGGCGAGCGAAGCGAGCTGGAGCAACTTCCTCGGCGCATACCTCGGCGACTCGGGCGCCGCGAGCATCACGATGGTCGCACCGCCGCTCGACGAGCCCGGCGCGAAGGACCTCTACCGCCAGGCGGGCCTCCAGGTCGCCATCTCCGCTGACACCGAGCACCCCGAGGCGGCCGCCCTCTGGCTCGACTTCGTCGTGAACAGCGAGGAGGCGGGCGAGATCTTCGGCACGACGCTCGGCTTCCCGGCCTCCGAGACGAAGCTCGCGGGCACCACCCTCGAGGGGACCGACAAGCAGGTCGCGGACTACCTCGACTCCGTCGCGGACCGCATCGGGGACGCCCCGCCCGTGCCGGTGGTCGGCTACGGATCGCTCGAGCAGACCTTCTGGGACCTCGGCAAGTCCATCGGCCTCGGAGCCCTCTCGGTGGACGACGCGGTGGAGCAGTTCTTCACCGAGGCCGGGGTGATCCTCGGCTGAGCCTGCCGGCCGTCACGTGAGAGGGTCGCGTTCCGGCGGACCGCACCGATGAGGTGGGGACGTCCGGGAGCGGCCCTCTCGCCGTGCGTCCTCGGCTCGGGTCAGCGGTCCCACACCACCGCGCCGTCGGCTCGCCTCCGCGCGCCGGCGGCCGGTTCGTGCGGCACGATCCGGCCGGTGTGCATGAGGTGCTCGACCGTTCGATCGAGCTGCAGGTGCACGACGTCGGCCACGAGCCGCCGATGGCAGCGCCACCACACGCTCTCGCTGCACATCATCGCGGTGCGCGCCCCCTCGGCGAGGGCCATCAGGTCGACGAGCGCGGCCTGGAACTCCGGTGTCCGGGTGTGCGCCGCATAGGCGGCGAACTGCTCGACCTGCCACCAGGGGTCCTCGCGCGGGGCGTCGACCGGGAGCCGCCGGCGACCGCCGAGGCGCGGCTCGGCTCGGTACGCGATGCCGAGGTCGGGGAGCCATTCGGTGAGGGCGTCCGCCGCGACATCCGGATTGCGGCGGCTTCCGGGATAGCGCCGGATGTCGACGAGGGCCTCGATCCCCGCGGCCGTCAGGAGCGTGCCGAACGCCGAACGGTCGAGGCGGCCGTGACCGACGGAGAGGAGCATGAGGCGATTCTCACCCAACGACAGGGACCGATACCATTGGAATACGTTTTCCCGAATTTCACCGCTGAAGGGACCCCTGTGCACTACGGCGCCGACTACAACCCCGAGCAGTGGCCCGAGGAGATCTGGCCGGACGACGTCGCGCGCATGCGCGAGGCCGGCGTCACGATGGTGAGCCTCGGCATCTTCTCGTGGTCGCGCATCCAGCCGCGTGAGGGGGAGTTCGACTTCGCGTGGCTCGACCGGGTCATCGACCTCCTGCACGAGGGCGGCATCGCCGTCGACCTCGCGACGGCGACCGCGTCGCCGCCGCCGTGGGCGAGCGCGACGTATCCCGAGCTGCTGCCGCAGGACGAGAACGGGGCCGTGTACTGGCCGGGCAGCCGTCAGCAGTTCGCGCCGTCGTCACCCGTCTACCGGCGGCTCGCCGCAGAGCTCGTGACGGCCATCGCCGAACGCTATGCGACGCATCCGGCGGTCGTGATGTGGCACGTCAACAACGAGTACGGCTGTCACCTCAACATG
The DNA here is from genome assembly GCA_031178025.1 of Agromyces sp. GTDB lineage: Bacteria > Actinomycetota > Actinomycetes > Actinomycetales > Microbacteriaceae > Agromyces. The sequence goes on from JAPSJU010000007.1 coordinate 2,691, forward strand.
GACTACTCGGATGCGGCGCGCGACGCGTTCCGCCGCTGGCTCCTGGATCGCTACGAGACGGTCGACGCGCTCAACGCGGCGTGGGGCACGAACTTCTGGTCGCAGCGCTACCAGTCGTTCGAGGAGGTGTTCCCGCCGCGCAAGGCGCCCTACAGCCACAATCCGGGTCAGCTGCTCGACTACCGGCGATTCACGAGCGACATGCTGCTCGAGTGCTACCTGATGGAGCGCGAGATCCTGCGTGGCGCCGGCGCCACGCAGCCGATCACGACGAACTTCATGGGCGCGTTCAAGCCGGCGAACTACGCCGAGTGGGCCCAGCACCTCGACCTCGTGAGCGACGACGCCTACCCGGACCCGAACGACCCCGAGTCGTTCCGCGCGGCGGCGTTCCAGCGCGACCTCGTCCGCTCACTGAAGCCCGAGGTGCCATGGCTCCTCATGGAGCAGGCGACGAACGCGCTGAACTGGCGGCCGGCCAATGCGCCGAAGGCACCCGGGCAGATGGCGGCGCTGAGCGCCCAGGCGATCGGGCGCGGCGCCGACGGGATCCTCTTCTTCCAGTGGCGCCAGTCGAAGGCCGGCGCCGAGAAGTTCCACTCGGCGATGCTTCCCCACGCCGGCACCGGGACCCGCACGTGGCGCGAGGTCACCGCGCTCGGCGAGCAGCTCGCCGCCCTGCCGACGCTGCCCGCAGGCAGCCACGATGCGCGTGTCGCCCTGGTGTTCGACTGGGAGAACTGGTGGGCGGTGGAGGCATCCGATCACCCGCAGAACGGCGTCGACTACCTCGCGGTGGTGCAGCGCTGGTACCGCGCCCTGCATCGCCGGCACGTGCAGGTCGACATCGTGCCGCCGTCCCGGGTGGTCGGTGGCGCCGACGGGTACGACCTGGCGCTCGCGCCGCTCCTCTACCTGATGCGCGACTCGGATGCCGCGGCGCTCACCGCCTTCGTCGACGCCGGAGGGCACCTCCTCGCGGGTCCCTTCACCGACGTCGTGGACGAGTACGACCGGTTCCTCGACGGCGGGTTCCTGACGCGACTCGGCGAGCTCTGCGGGATCCGGCTCGAGGACTTCGGCGCGCTCGTCGCGCCCGACGCGCCCCCGACCTCGCTCGGCGAGCGGGAGGCGCGGTTCTCGGGGGAGTTCGTGCCAGAGGCGACCGGCACGCTCTTCGCCGAGGAGGTCAGCCTGGCGGCGACGGATGCCACGGTCGAGGCGTCGTTCACGAGCGGTCGCCGAGCGGGGCATCCGGCCCTCACGGCGCGCCGGGCCGGACGCGGCGTCGCCCGCTACCTCGCCACCGTGCCCGACGAGTTCGGCGCGCAGCTCGTGGTCGATCGCGTGCTCGCCGACGCCGGTGTCGCTCCGGTCCTCCCCGGACTGCCCGAGCACGTCGAGGTGGCGCGCCGCGGGGAACTCGTCACGGTCGTCAACCAGGGCGGGGCGCGCGTCGACGTGCCCATCACGGGCGTGGACGCGGTCGCCGGCGAACGGGTCGATTCCCTGCAGCTCGACGCCTACGAGTGGGCGATGGTGTTCGTGCGATGACGCCGTCGGACCGGCGGCGATACGATGCTGGAACAGGCGGAGGAGGCGAGATGCGAGCGATCATCCTCAGCGGAGCGGGTCGGTACGCCGACCCATGGCACCGGTTCGCCGAGACGAGCGCCGCCCTCGCGGGAATCGTCGGCAGCGCCGGGTACCGGGTCGAGGTGAGCGATGACCTGCTCGGCGGGCTCGCCGCCCTCGGCGACGCCGACCTCCTCGTCGTCAACGCCGGGAATCCCGACTCGCCTCCGCCCGACGACGCGCCTCCGGTCGCGCCCCCGGGTGACGACGCGGTCGCCGCCGCGGCGGCGGGCTTCGAGGCGGCACTCGAGCGCGGCATCGGCGTGCTCGCCGTGCATGCCGCCGCCTCGACGCTGCCGGAGGTCCCCGCCTGGCACCGTGCGCTCGGGGGCCGCTGGCTGCCAGAATCCTCCTGGCACCCCGAGATCGGCGAGGCGCTCATCCATGTCGGCGGAAACCACCTGATCGCCGACGATCTCGGTGATTTCACCCTGGTCGACGAGCGCTACACGGGCCTGCGCATCGAGGGCGTGATCGAACCCATCGCCGAGCACGAGGAGGGCGGGATGCGCCATCCCCTCATCTGGGCCCGCGAGCTCGGGCGTTCACGACTCGTCTACGACGCCCTCGGCCACGACACCCGCTCGTACGACTCGACGGAGCATCGGGAGCTGCTCGGCCGTGCGCTCGACTGGCTCTCGCGCGTGCCCGCTCCCGTGTACGACGCGTGAGCCGCGTCGTCCTCGCGCCCGACTCCTTCAAGGGCACGGCGAGTGCCGCGGATGCCGCCGCCGCGCTCGCCGCCGGATGGCGCTCGGTCCGGCCGGATGACGAGCTCGTGCTGCGTCCCATGGCCGACGGCGGTGAGGGGACCCTCGATGCGTTCGGCTCGGCCGTGCCCGGCGCACGTCGCATGCCGGTCACCGTGCGAGGTCCCGTGTCGGCGCCCGTCGCGACGCACTGGCTCCTGCTGCCCGACGGCACCGGCGTCGTCGAACTCGCCGCCACCTCGGGCATCACCCTGCTCGACCCGCTCGATCCGCTCGGCGCGCACTCCGCGGGATTCGGGGAGGCCATCGTGGCCGCGCTCGACCACGGCGTCGACCGGCTGCTCCTCGCGCTCGGCGGCAGCGCCTCGAGCGATGGCGGAGCCGGGGCGCTCGCCGTGCTCGGCGCGCGCTTCCTCGACGCCTCTGGTCAGCCGGTGCCGCTCGGCAACCGGGGGCTCGGCGCGCTCGCGAGCGTCGACCTTTCCGAGATGCGACCGCTGCCGCCCGGTGGTGCCGTGATCCTCGGCGATGTCACGAATCCGCTGCTGGGGCCCCTCGGTGCTGCGGCGGTCTTCGGCCCGCAGAAGGGCGCGGATGCCGCGACGGTGCCGGTGCTCGAGGCGAACCTCGTTCGCCTGGCGCGCCTCGCCGACGGCGACCCCGCGTCGATGCCTGGCGGCCTCGCCGCGGCACCCGGTGCCGGCGCCGCCGGTGGCACCGGGTTCGGCCTGCTCCTCTGGGGCGCGGGCATGGGCGGCGGTGCCGCGCTCATCGCGAGCACCGTGGGCCTCGACGACGCGATCGCGGGTGCGGACCTCGTCGTCACGGGCGAGGGGCGGTTCGACGGCCAATCGGAGGCGGGCAAGGCGCCGACGGTCGTCGCGGCACTCGCGCGCGGCGCCGGCGTGCCGACCGCGCTCGTCGCCGGGGCGATCACGGTCGAGCCTCGCGGGTTCGCGGCGGCGGTGTCGCTCAGCGAGCTCGCCGGGGGAGGGGCGGCCGCGATGGCCGACCCCCGGCGCTGGCTCCGGGCGGCCGGCTCGGAGCTCGCGCGCTCCATGGGGTGACCGTGATCAGCCGACCGCGCTCGGCCGAGGTGGCCCGGCGCGTCCGTCACCGCCTCATCCGGTCGGCGAGGTGACGCGCAGTTCGGCCGGCTCGTCGCCGATCGCGAACGGCGTGTCACGCCCGTCGACGCGCACCACGTAGTCGCCGCGGAACCCCCGCACCGACGCCCGGCCTGCCGCATCCGTCCGGATCGTCGTCGGTGCGAGCCACCACTCGTCCTTCACGAGGCGGTGCAGCGCGTCGTACGACGGCTTCCGGCTGCCGTCGGCACGCAGCAGCCCGATGGGCGCACCGAGCCACGCGCCGCGATCGGTGACGCCCCAGTACGTGATCGCCTCGACCGCGGGGTGGCCGACGAGGGACCGGTAGTGGCGCTCGAGCTCGTCGGCCTGCCTGGCCTCGCCCTCCGGCGTCGACGGCCAGGCCTCGGGGTGCCAGTCGTTGAGGTCGACGATGTGCGACGGCATCAGCTCACCCGAGACGAGGGAGGTCTCGGTGAGGTGCAGCGGCAGGCCGTATCGCGCGAAGCGATCGACCATGGCGAGCATCGTGTCCTCGCCCCAGTACCCCTGGTGCATATGCGTCTGCAGTCCGAGCGCGTCGACGCGGATCCCGGCTTCGAGCACGCCCTCGATGAGGCACTCGTAGGCGCTCGACAGGTCGAAGTCGTTCAGCAGCAGGGTCGCGCCCGGGTTGGCCGCCCTGGCCTCCTCGAACGCGAGCCGGATCGTCGGGATGCGCCCGCGGGCCCGAGCGAGCCGGGTGAGCCCGTTGTCCTCCTTGTCGAACACGGGCATGATGACGACCTCGTTGATGGCGTCCCACGTGTCGATGAGTCCGGCGAAGCCGCTCACCTCGCGACGGATGCGCGCGCGCTGGGCGCCCTCGATCTCGTCGATCGAGAGGTCGAGCAGCCACGGCGGGGCAACGGTGTGCCAGGCGAGCGGATGCCCCTTCAGGTCGATGCCACGAGCGGTGAACCACTCGGCGGCCCTGCGTAGCCGTTCGGTGCGCGGCGACCCGCGTTCCGGCTCGAACTCGCCCCAGTAGAAGGGCAGCGTCGCCGTGTTGAACAGCTCCAGCCAGTCGGCTGCGAGCTGCTCATCGCCCGCCTCGGGTTCGCCGTTGGCGAGCGGAACGAGCTCGAAGCCGATGTTGCCGAACGCGAAGGCGTGGCGGGTCTGCTCGACGGTGACGCGTGCATCGGCGACCGGAGCGCCGTCGACGCCCGTGACGAGGATCGTCGCCTCGCCGAGGCGGTGCTCGACGCCGGCTGGCGGGGTGATCGTGGGATGCATCGTTGCTCCTTCAGGATCCGGTGACGGGACGGCGTGCTGCCGGCGGTGCGGTGGTGACGGGGTGCGGTGGTGACGGGGTGCGGGGGTGACGGGGTGCGGTGGCGCCTCGCGGGGCCGGACGAGGCAGGTCAGGCGGGCGTCGCGCGCGCCGCGGCGGCGGCGTACCGTACACGGATCCCCGGCCTCGTGTCCGGCTCGAGGGATCGAGCCACGGCAACGGGCCATGTCGGCCGCGCGCCGCCCAGCACCCACGCCGCCTGCCGCGCCGCGCCGTCCGCCACGTACTCGCCCGGCTCCGGCACGACGACGGGCACGTCGAACACCTGCGCCGCGACCGCCTGCACGGCGGGGTTCTGGGCGGCCCCGCCGATGAGCAGCAGGCGCCCGGCCTCCACGCCCTGGCCGCGCACGGCGTCGAGGCCGTCCGCGAGCCCGCACAGCATGCCCTCGATGGCGGCACGGGCGATCGAGGGCCGGGTGGTGTTCGCGAGCGTGAGCCCCGAGAGCGAGGCGGTCGCGTCGGGCAGGTTCGGTGTGCGCTCGCCCTCGAAGTACGGCACGAGCACGGCTCCCGCGGCACCCGGCGCCGCGGCGAGCGCCAGTCGACCCAGCTCGCCGTGGTCGACGCCGAGCAGGCCGGCGACCGCATCGAGCACGCGGGCGGCGTTGAGCGTCGCGACGAGCGGCAGAAAGCGTCCGGTGGCGTCGGCGAATCCGGCGACGGTGCCCGACACGTCGGCGATGGGTGCATCCGTGACGGCGAACACCGTGCCGCTCGTGCCGATCGAGACGACGACGTCGCCGGATGCCGCGTCGAGCCCGAGCGCCGCCGCGGCATTGTCTCCCGCCCCGGCCCCGACGAGGATGCCGTCGGGGGTGCGGCCCGCGGCGTCCGCCGGCCCGAGCACCCGAGGAAGGATCGCGTCGTGCCCGAGCGCCCGCACGAACAGCTCGCGGTCGTAGCCGTCGGTGCCCCAGTAGGCGGTGCCGGAGGCGTCCGAGCGATCGGTCGTGAGCGCGTCGAGCACCGGCCCGAGCGGCGATTCGCCGACGGGTCCGTACCCTCGGAGCCGCCAGGTGAGCCAGTCGTGGGGGAGCGCGACGGCCGCGACGCGCGAGGCGTGCTCGGGCTCGGCGTCGCGAAGCCAGCGCAGTTTCGTCGCCGTGAACGACGCCACGGGGACGACGCCCGTGCGCGCCGCGTACGCGGAGGCGCCCACCTCGTCGATGAGCTGCCGTGCGGCGCGCGCCGAGCGCGTGTCGTTCCACAGCAGCGCGGGGCGGATGACCCGGCCGTCCTCGTCGAGCACGACCATGCCGTGCTGCTGTCCGCCGATCGAGATGGCCTCGACCCCGTCGAGTCCGCCCGCCTCGGCGAAGGCCTGCAGCAGTGCGCCCCACCAGGCAGCGGGATCGACCTCGGTGCCGTCGGGGTGGGTCGCCCGACCGGAGCGGACGAGCGCCCCGGTCGCGGCATCCCGGATCACGACCTTGCACGACTGCGTCGACGAGTCGACGCCGGCGACGAGCGGCATCCGCCGGCCCTAGCCGCGCGCGCCGAGCAGGTGCTCCGTGGCGAGCTGTTGCAGGCGCACGAAGCCGAATCCCTTGCCGCCGAGGTACGCGTCCGTGTCGAAGTCCTCGAAGGCGGCGCGATCGGCGAGCAGGTCGTCGTACGACTCGCCGTCGCCCAGGGTGGGCTGCGCGAGCTCGAACACCTTGGCGGCCTCGAGCGCCTCCTGCACCTCGGGGTCGGCACGGAACGCCGCGGCGCGCTCCTTCAGCAGGAGGTAGGTGCGCATGTTCGCCGCTGCCGAGTCCCAGACGCCCGTCTCGTCCTCGGTGCGCGACGGCTTGTAGTCGAAGTGGCGCGGCCCCGTGTAGCTCTGGCCGCCGCCGACCCCGCCGTTCTCGAGCAGGTCGACGAGCGCGAACGCGTTGTGCAGGTCACCGTGCCCGAACACGAGGTCCTGGTCGTACTTGATGCCGCGCTGGCCGTTGAGGTCGATGTGGAAGAGCTTGTCGTGGTACAGCGCCTGTGCGATGCCGGCGGCGAAGTTCAGGCCCGCCATCTGCTCGTGGCCCACCTCGGGGTTGAGCCCGACGAGTTCGGGGCGCTCGAGCGACTCGATGAAGGCGAGGGCGTGGCCGACCGTCGGCAGCAGGATGTCGCCGCGAGGCTCGTTGGGCTTGGGCTCGATCGCGAAGCGCAGGTCGTACCCCTTGTCGGTGACGTAGTCGCCGAGGAGGTTCACGGCCTCGCGGTACCGCTCGAGCGCCTGGCGGATGTCCTTCGCCGCGTCGTACTCGGCGCCCTCGCGGCCGCCCCACATGACGAAGGTCTTCGCCCCGAGCTCGGCGGCGAGGTCGATGTTGCGCAGCACCTTGCGGAGCGCGAAGCGGCGCACCTGCCGGTCGTTCGACGTGAAGCCGCCGTCCTTGAACACCGGGGCGCTGAAGAGGTTCGTCGTCACCATCGGCACGACGATCCCGGTGGCCTCGAGGGCGCCCTTGAGGCGGTCGATCTGCCGCTGACGCTCGGCGTCGCTCGATCCGAACGCGAAGAGGTCGTCGTCGTGGAAGGTGAGGCCGTAGGCGCCGAGTTCGTCGAGCTTCTCGACGACGTGCACGACATCGAGCGCGTCGCGGGTCGGTCCGCCGAAGGGGTCGGTGCCGTTGTAGCCCACGGTCCAGAGGCCGAAGGAGAACTGGTCGTCACGGGTGGGGGTGGGCATGGTGCTCCTGCTCATCGGCGAACAAATGTTGTGAATGACAACCTATACCATGTCGGACGTCGCCGCCAGTCGATACTTTCGGGCATATGATGCGAAACATGGACACGGACGCCGTCGACGAACGCGTGACCCTCGCACGCGTGGCCGAGGAGGCGGGCGTCTCCCTGTCGACCATCTCCAAGGTGCTGAACGGACGCGCGGATGTCGCGGCCGCCACCAGATCGCGCGTCGAGGCGCTGCTCGCCCAGCGCGGCTACGTGCGACGCGGCGGGCGGAGCGAGGCGCACGGCGAGCTCATCGAACTCGTCTTCCACGAGCTCGACGCCATCTGGTCGATGGAGCTCATCGACGGTGTCGAGTCGGTCGCGAAGGCGCACGGCCTCAGCGTCGTCCTCACCGTGAGCGGCAGCCGGCATTCGCCCGACCCCGACTGGATCGAGGGCGTGATGCGACGTCGACCGGTCGGCGTCGTGCTCGTGTTCTCCGAGCTGGCGCCCGAGTACCGGGAGCGGCTGCGTTCGCGCGCCATCCCGTTCGTGATCGTGGACCCGGCCGGCGATCCGTCGCCTGACGTGCCGTCCGTCGGATCCGCCAACTGGTCGGGCGGGCTCGCGGCCACGAGGCACCTCATCGAGCTGGGCCATCGCGACATCGCCGCGATCACCGGTCCCGAGGACATGATGTGCTCGCTCGCGCGACTCGACGGCTATCGCTCGGCGATGGGATCGGCCGGACTGCCGATCCGCGAGGAGTGGATCCGCTTCGGCGACTTCCACGTCGACGGCGGCCGTGATCGCGCGAGGGAGATCCTGTCCGCGGACGACCGTCCCACGGCGATCTTCGCGGGCAGCGACCTGCAGGCCCTCGGCACGCTCGAGGCGGCCCGGGAGTGCGGCGTGCGCGTGCCGGAGGATCTCTCGGTCGTCGGCTACGACGACATCCCGCTCTCACGCTGGATGCGACTGACGACCGTCCATCAACCCCTCCGACGCATGGGGGAGGAGGCGGCGCGGCTCGCGATCCGCCTGGCTCGGGAGCCGTCGAGCGGGACTCCGCGGATGGATCTCGCCACGAGCCTCGTCGTTCGCGAGACCACCGCACCTCCGGCGGCCGCGATCCGCTCCTGACCTGCGAGGGGGCCGCGGGTGGCTCGCCGCCACCCGCAGCCCCTCACCAGCCGATCAGCGCGTGCCCGGCCTCGGCACCACGAGCGGGTCCGACAGCGCGACCACCGGGTCGAATCCGTCGGCCGTCGCCGTGACCTCGAGCGTCAGGGTACGGCCCATGTCGAGGCCCTTCACGCGGTAGTCGGCGCCGGTCGCGTTCGCGATCGGCTCACCGTCGCGCAGCCAGCGGTACGAGAACCCGAGCCCGTCGAGGCTCCACTCACCGGCGGAGCCCGCGAGCAGACGCCCGGGGCGCGGCGTCCCCGAGATCGACGGTGCGACGGCGTTGACCGGTCCGGCCTGGCCGACGAGCTCGCCGACACCCCAGCGGGCGGTCGACTGGTAGCCGGCGCCGGTCGGGTCCGCCCAGTTGCGGATCGACGTGCGCTGCCCGCCCGAGGCGTCGTTCACCTGGAAGTCGAGGCCGTGGAACGACCCGAGCGCCGCGGCGTCGCCGAGGTCGACGGAGATCTCGACGAGGTACCCGTCGGCCGTCAGCGTCGTCGCGGTGTCGACCCGTGCATCCTGGAACGCCTCGTCGCCCGTGCCGAACGACACGGCGTTGGTGGCGCTGACGCGGATCTGGGAGTCCTCGTAGCGGTAGGAGCCGTTCTTCGCGTTGCCGGGGTCGACGTAGAGCTCCACCGAGTCCTGGATCCACGGGTCGGAGCCCGAGACATCCACGACCGGATCGGCGACCTCGAAGAGCGCGTAGAGCGTGTCGCCCTTCCAGAGCGTCCGCACCTCCGCGGTCGCCCCCTCGGCGCCGAGCACCGCCGTGTCGGTCGTCACCGTGTTCGCCTGCGCCCACGCGGCATCGATCGACCCGTCGACGACGGGCGATCCTGGCGCCTCGACGACCTCCACGAACGACAGCGGCTCCACGAGCGTCAGCGTGCCGAGGACCCCCGGCGCGTTCCATGCGGCGACGACGCCGCCGTCCGGCCCGTCGACGACCCGCACGTCGAAGGCGAGCGTGCCGCCCTCTGCCGCGCCCGACAGCGGCAGGTGCGCGACGACGTCGTATCCGCCGTCTCGCTCGGTGACCACCGCCGGCACCTCGCCCGTGCCGGTCCGAGCCACCGAGAAGGTCTCGTCGCCGAGCGCGAGCTCGACGCCGTCGCCGCTCCCCGCGTCGGCGTCATCCACCGAGACGAACACCGTGAGGTGGTCGCTCGCCCAGCGCAGCTGGAACCGGGCCACGCCCTCGACCTGGTGCAGCGGCAGCCGCTCCCACTCGGGTGAGGCGGTCGCGGAACCGTCGAGCGTCACGTCGCCCGCGAAGACGTTCGCGGTGCGCAGCGGGGCAGGCAGGGCGGCATCGACGACGCCGTAGTACGCGGGCTTCGCCCGGTACTGGTCGTCGAAGACGAGCGGCGCACCGGATCCGGCCCGCCAGCTGCGCCCATCGGTCAGGCCCCACACCGTGACGCAGAACAGCTCGTCGGCGTGCTCGCGGAACACGCGGAACGCATCCCGGTAGTAGTAGCCCTGGTCGACGAGCTTCGCCTGCGTCACGGGCGTGCCCGTGGTCACGTCGAGCTCGGTGACCGCCTGGGTGACCGGCAGGTCCTCGAACGCGACGAGCGCCTGCTCGAGGGCCGACACGGGCATCGCGAGGCTCACGTGGAACTGGTGCCCCACGCCGTCGACCGGCACGCCGCGGGCCAGCAGGCGCTCGACGAGGGCGCGGTACCGGTCCTGCTTGCCGTCCTGCTCGGTGTTGTAGTCGTTGATGAACAGGGTGATGGGTCGGTCCGCGCCCTCCGCCGCGTAGACCTCGTTGAACGCCTCGTCGGCATAGGCGAACGCCAGGTCGATGAACTCCTCCCCGAGCACGCGGTACCACTCGCTGCGGCGGAGCCCGTCCGCGAACTCGCCGCCGTCGGAGACGACCTCGTTGACGACGTCGAAGGCCGTGAGCGGGTTCGTCGCACTGCCGAACGGGCCGTACCCGTCGGCGAGGTACTCCGCCACCGAGAAGATGTGCGTGCGCATCCGGTCGCGCAGCACCTGCCTGCCGGCCTCGTCGGCGGCGAGGGGCTGCCCCGCCGCGTCCTGGAAGAAGGACGCCGGGGTCTGGCTGTGCCAGACGAGCACGTGTCCGTAGACGCCGAGGTCGTTCTCCTGCGCGAAGTCCATGAGCGCGTCGGCTTCCGCGTTCTGCGTCACGAACCCGCCGGCTGCGTCGTACCACGCCTCCGGCTTCATGAAGTTCTCGGGCGTGATCTGGTCGAAGTGGCGGAGCAGCAACTCGGATGCCGCGCCGGCGGTCTCGCGGCTGTCGATCGCGACGCCCACCGGGAAGTCGACCGTCTCGTGGATGGGGGTGAGGTCCTCGATCAGGGGCGGCTCGGGCACGCGCAGCACGACATCGTCGATGAAGAGGTCACTCGTGTTGCCGACCGCGCCGTTGTCCCAACGGGTCTCGAAGTAGAGCAGCGAGGCATCCGCGTCGGATCCCTGGAAGCTCGCCCGCACCTGCGTCCACCCGTCGTTCGTGACGCCGTCGAACTGCGCGAGCGTCGCGAAGGTCGTCCCTCCTGCGGTCGTGTTCGCACGACTGAGCCAGACGTCGTCCACGGGCTGCCCGTCCGCGAAGCGCACCCATGCGGTGAGCTCGTAGGTCACCGCGGGGTCCAGCAGGCCGGTGACGTCGTGGCCGATGCCGTCGCCCTGGCCGGTGCGGTTCGTGACTGCCGCCGACTGCGCGCCTCCGTGGGCGTACGTGCTCGACACGTCGACCGTCGCCGTGGACGTGCCGCTGCCGGCGCGTACCACCCACCCGTCGAGGCCCGACTCGAAGTCGCTCGAGACCACGAGCTCGCCGGGAGCGGGGGGCGTGCCCACCGGGAGGACGAAGCTCCACCCGGCGGCGAGTCGCTCGGCGACGACGGTCTGCACTGCCGCGAGCGATCCGGAACGGTCGCCCCCGCCGTCGTGCACCAGCACGAGTTCGCCGGGCCTCATCGCCGCCCGCAGGTTGTCCGTGAGCACGCCGACGTCCTGCGTCGCCCAGTCGTTGATCGTGTTCACGACCGCGAGCGGTTGCATGCCGAGGGCGACGGCGACGTTCGGCGTCACGCCCCAGCTGCCGTTCGGCGCACGCCAGAACGGCACCGGATGGTTCGGGTCGCCGAGCGCGGTGCGGATGATCCGGAGGTTCTCGACGAGGTCGGCCTCGACCTGCGCGGCCGTCCACGACCCCATGTCGGCGTAGCCCGTCGAGTGGTTGCACAGCACGTGCCCCTCGGCGACGATGCGGCGCAGGATGTCGGCGCCGCCCGGAGCGGTGATGTTCTGCCCGATCACGCAGAAGACGGCCGTGATGTCGTGCGCTGCGAGGAAGTCGAGCAGGGCGGGCGTCGTGCCGGGGTTGGGGCCGTCGTCGAACGTGAGCGCCGAGACCTGTCCGGTGCCGTCGGCGAGGCTCACCGGAGTCGGCACGGGGTTGATCGCGCCTCCGGGCACGACGTCGGGATCGGGCTCGGTCCCTCCCTCCGCGGTGATCGTGATCTCGTCGACGAGGAACGACGGGTGCGCGCCGGCGATCGGGGCGGCCTCGAGGTAGACGGTCACGCTCGCGGCATCCGCGGGCACGGCGTACGAGCCGCCGACCTGCACCCAGCCATCGGCCGTCGTGGGGATCGAACCGCCGATCCACGTGTACGTGTTCCCCCCGCCGCCGGCCGGAGCGACCTCCGCGGTGAAGTGGATGCCGCTCGAGCCGGCCGTGCCGGCCGGCAGCTTCACCCAGGCCGAGAACGTGGCGGACGCACCGGGCGAGAGCAGGGCGAGCGCGTTGGCCTGGGTGCCCTGCCAGTCGGCGGTGCGTCCCGTGACGGCGAGGCTCCTCGTGCCCTGGTGGGCCTCGGCGTCGGTGACGGCGAGTGTCACTCCGCCGCGTGGGCCCCAGGGGCCGGTGGTGCCGTCTTCGAAGTCGACGGTGCTGACCGTGACGGGCTCCGCCCAGGCGGCGGGGGTGATGCCGACCGTCAGGGCGGCGACGGCCGCCGCCGTGACGAGCCCGAGTCTTCCGAGAATGCTGCGTCGTTGCATGCGTTGCGCTCCTTCGCGCTATCGGTGGTGCGGGTGGTGATCGGTGGTGCTGGTGGAGCCCCGGGCGACCTTCCAGATCGGATGGAGCGCCCTGGTGTGGTCGACCCGGCGCACCGGGCCGGTGAGCTCGACTCGGGCCGTGTGCACGGGTTCCGCCGCCGAACGGCCGAAGACGAGCTCGAGCTCGCCGGGCTCGACGATCCGTTCGCCGTCGCGACCCGTGAACGAGGCGAGGTCGGCGGGAACCTCGACGGTGAGCCGAGCGGATGCACCGGGCGCGAGCTCGAGACGCTGGAAGCCGATGAGCCGGCGCACCGGACGCACGACCGATGCCACCGGGTCGTGCAGGTAGAGCTGCACGACGTCGGCGCCGGTCCGCGCGCCGGAGTTGGCGACGGTGAGCGAGAGCCGCAGGGCGCCGTCGGTCGGTGCCGAGTCGACCTCGATCGAGAGGGCGCTCCACTCGAAGGAGGTGTAGGAGAGCCCGTGACCGAAGGCGTAGCGCGGCGTCGGGTCGATGCTCGACACGCCGTTGGCCTGGGCCAACGGGGCGGCGAGGTACGTCGACGGCTGGGCGCCGATCGTCGCGGGCACGCTCACCGGGAGCCGGCCGCCGGGATTCACGCGACCGCTCAGCACGCGCGCGATCGCCGTGGTGCCCTCCTCTCCCGGGAAGAACGACTGCACGATCGCCGCGGCTCGCTCCGGCGCCGTCCCGAGCAGGTACGGGCGACCGGCGAGCATCGTCACGACGGTCGGCGTGCCGGCGTCGAGCACCGCCTCGAGCAGCGCCGCCTGCGCGCCGGGGAGCCCGAGCGTCTCGGCGTCGCATCCCTCGCCGCTCGTGCCGCGCCCGAACAGTCCGGCGCGGTCGCCGAGCGCGAGCACCACGACGTCGGCCGCGGAGGCCGCACGCACGGCATCCGCGATGCCGTCCGTCTCACCGCCGTCGATCGACGTACCTGCCGCGACGGTGAATCGCGCGCCGGGGAACTCGACGCGCATCGCCTCGACCAGGGTGGGCAGCTCGATGCCGAGTCCTGCCTCGGGATGGTGCACGCCCACGTGCGTCGGGAAGGCGTAGCAGCCGAGGACGGCGAGCGGGTCCTCGGCGGTCGGGCCGATGACGGCGACATGGCGCGCGGCACCGAGGGGGAGGGTGCCGTCGTTGCGGAGGAGCACGATGGCCTCCTCGGCGAGGAGCCGTGCGAGGGCCCGGTTCTCGGGGCCGTCGAGGTCGATGCGACCGCGCACCGATTCGGGATCGAGGGTCGCGACCCGGCCCGGCACCGCGCCGACGCGCGAGCTCGCTTCGACGAGCGCGCTGGGTTCGATCGGAGCCGGGGCGTCGAGCAGGCCCAACTCGATCTTCTGGGCGAGCACCCGGCGCAGGGCCCGGTCGACGATCGCCTCGTCGAGCCGACCGTCGGCGATCGCCCGCTCGAGCGGTTCGCCGAACGCGTGCACCGTCGGCAGTTCCACGTCGATGCCGGCGGTGAGCGCGGCGACCGCCGCCTCTCCGAGGTCGGCCGCGGTGCCGTGCAGGATCTGGAGGAACGCGACGGCGAAGTAGTCGGCGACCACGGTCCCCTCGAAGCCCCACGTGTCGCGCAGGAGCCCGGTGAGCAGGCGCTCGTCGGCCGCCGTCGGCACCCCGTCGAGGTCGGTGTACGCATTCATGACCGACCGGGGGCGCCCCTCGCGCATGACCATCTCGAACGGGGGCAGCAGCACGTCGGCGAGCTCGCGCGGGCCGACCGAGACGGGAGCGAGGTTGCGGCCCGCTTTCGAGGCCGAGTACCCGACGAAGTGCTTCAGCGTCGCGACGATGCCGGATGACTCCAGCCCGCGCACGTAGGCGGTGCCGATGGTGCCGACGAGGTACGGGTCCTCGCCGATCGTCTCCTCGACGCGACCCCATCGGGCGTCGCGCACGACGTCGAGCACGGGCGCGAGCCCCTGGTGCACGCCGACGGCGCGCATGTCGTCGCCGATCCGTCGGGACATCCGCTCGACGAGGTCGGGATCGAACGTCGCGCCCCACGACAGCGGGACGGGGTAGGCGGTCGCCCCGTAGGCGGCGAAGCCGGCGAGACACTCCTCATGGGCGATCGCGGGGATGCCGAGGCGGCTCGACGCGACGATGCGCTGCTGCAGCCGAGCGAGCGAGACGGCGCCGACGGCGGGGTCCACCGGCGCGGTGCCGAAGGCGCGCGTGATCTGCCCGAGTCCGCGTGGGATCAGCGCGTCGAGGTCGACGTCGCCGCTCATCTCATGCTGGTGGGGTGCGACGTCGGCGCCGTCGTCCGCGGCGCCCATCCAGATCCCGTAGAGCTGCGCGAGCTTCTCCTCGAGCGTCAGGGCCGCGACGAGGGCCTCGACGCGCTCGGCGAGCGGGAGTGAGGGGTCGCGCCAGGGGGCATCGGCGGACGCGCTCGTCGCGGCATCCGCCGGCGAGGTCGTGACGTCGGTCATCCCTTCACCGCCCCTTGGAGGCCGCCGACGATGCGCTTCTCGGCGGCGAGGAAGAATGCGAGCGCCGGGATCATGGCGAGCGAGGTGTAGGCGAGCACGGCAGCGGTGTCCTGTGAGTACTGCGTCGAGAACTGGGTGACTCCGAGCGGCAGCGGCCAGAGCTCCTGGGGGAGCGTGCCGGTGCTGATGACGAGCAGCGGCAGCAGGTAGCCGTTCCAGCTGCCGACGAACGCGAGCACGCCGACGGTGACGAGTCCCGGCATCGACAGCGGCAGCAGGATGCGCCAGAAGAACCCGATGCGGGTGGTGCCGTCGATCGCGGCCGCCTCCTCGAGCTCTTCGGGGATGGCGCGCAGGAACGGCACGAGGATGATGATCGTCGTGGGCAGCGCGAACGCGATCGACGGGATGATCACCCCGAGGTAGGTGCCGTGCAGCCCCATCGTGCGCAGCATGAGGGTGAGCGGCAGCGCGGCGACGGTGAGCGGGAACATGAGCCCCGCGGTGAAGAGCGTGTACAGCCCCTCTCGTCCGCGGAAGTCGTACCGGGCGATCACGAAGGCGGCCATGATGCCGACGACGACGACGCCGGCGGTCGTGCCGGCGGCGAGGATGACGCTCGCGAGCACGTTGCCCCAGAATCGGGGTGCGCCGAGCACCTCGGCCCAGTTCTGCAGGGTCCACGGGTCGGGCAGGCCGGCAGGGTCGGCGTTGAGGTCGGCCGTGGTGCGGAATCCGCCCAGGAAGACGTAGATCACCGGGCCGACCGCGATCGCGGCGACGACGAGCGCGATGAGGTAGACGAAGGGCTGGCCCCAGTCGAACCGGCGGCCGACCATGGCGGGCGGGAGCTTCGAGCGCGGCGTGCCGGTGGTGATGGTGGAGGTGGCGGTCATGTCAGCGCACTCCTCGGGTGATCGAGCCGGCGAGGTCGCGGCGGAGGGCGAAGCGCTGGTAGACGAGCGCGACGGTCAGCGAGATGAGGAAGAGGATGACCGCGATGGCGCTGCCGAAGCCCGGCTGGCCTCCGAACGAGCCCTGCTGCACCATGTAGGTCGCCATGGTCTCGGTGGCCATGCCGCGCACGGTCGGTGCGACGGTGACCCAGACCATGTCGAAGAGCTGGAGCGCGCCGATCATGGAGAGGAACGCCCAGATCCGGATGGTCGGCCCGAGCAGTGGGATGGTGATGTGGCGCTGGATCTGCCACCAGCTCGCGCCGTCGATGGCCGCCGCCTCGGAGAGCTCCTCCGGCACGCCCTGCAGGCCGGCGAGCATGAGGATGATCGCGAAGCCCACGTACTTCCACGTGAGGATGGCGAACAGGGTCCAGAGCGCGATGTCGGGGTCCGCGAGCCAGTTCCGCTGGAGGAACCCGAGCCCGAGGGCCTCGAGGGCCGCATTCACGCCGCCCTGCGGCTGGAGCAGCAGCTTCCAGGAGAGGCCCGCGATGACCTCCGCGAGCACGTAGGGCACGAAGATCATCAGCCGCAGCACGCCTCGTCCGCGCATCCGGCGGTTGAGCAGGAGTGCGACGCCGATCGCGATGGGCCCCTGGATCACGAGGGAGAGCGCGAGGATGACGAAGTTGTTGCCGATGGCACGGATGAACTCGGGATTGCCGATGGCGCGCTCGTAGTTCGCGATGCCGACGAACCGCTCGGGGTCGGCGAGGTGCTCCCACCGGAACGCCGGCGGCAGGTTGTAGAGGCTGTAGACCGCCGCGAGGAGGACCGGGAGGATCACGAAACCGAGGAACAGGACGAGCGCGGGGCCGACGAGGAGCGCGATCTCGATGCGCTGGCGCATGGGCATCGCTCGCGGACGAGGTGGGCCGGCGGGGGCCGGGCCCGCGGAGACCGCGGGCCCGACCGGCGTGAGCAGTGCGGTCATGGCTACAGCGTCGCCGCTGCGTCTTCCATCTTCGTGACGATGTCCTCGGGCGTGCCTGCTCCACCGAACAGGTTGACGATCCCCTCGTTCATCGCGTTGCCGACGGTCGTGCCGAACGCGGTGTCGAACCAGAGCTGCACGAACGACGAGGCCGCGAGGCCCTCGGCGACCGCCGCGAGGTTCGGGTCCTCGATCGCGGCCGTCGCTGCCGGAACGGTCGGGATGCCGGATCCGCTCGCCGCGAAGCGGCTCTGCACGTCCTCGCTCATGATGTAGGCGAGGAGCTCGGTGCACTCCGGCGGAGCCTCCGCCGAGCAGCCGAAGCCGTCGCCGCCGCCGAGCGTGGCGGTCGGGTCGCCGTCGGAGCCCGGGATGCCCGGGAATGGGAACCATCCGAGGAACTCCGGCACCTCCTGGTCGGCGGTGAGTCCGCCGATGACTCCCGCGTTCCAGTGCCCCATGAGCTCCATGGCGGCCTGCCCGTTCGCGATGAGACCGGCCGAGCTTCCCGCCCCCTGCTGAGCGGGAGTGCCGAGGAAGCCCTCCTGGAACGGCTCGACGCCGAGGAACTCCTGAAGCTGTTCGCCGGCCTCCACCCAGCACGGGTCGCTGAAGTCGAACTCCGCTTCGGCGGCCTGGAGCGCCTCCGGCGAGCAGGAGTGCAGTGCGAACTGGTACCACCAGTGCGCCGCGGGCCACTTGTCGCCGGCGCCGACCGCGATGGGCGTGATGCCCGCCTCACGCAGCGCTCCGACGGTGTCCACGAGCTCGTCGAGGGTCGTGGGCGGCGTGTCGACGCCCGCCTGGGCGAACAGCTCGGTGTTGTACCAGAACCCCTCGATGCCGAAGGTGAAGGGGATGCCGTAGGTCTCCCCGTCGACCTGCCACGGGTTCACCGTGGCTCCGACGCTCTCGACGGCCTCGGGGATGGCGTCGTCGAGCGGCATGAGGTAGCCGTTCTCGACCTGGCTGCGCAGTTCTCCGCCGGGCCAGACCTGGAACAGGTCGGGCGCGTCGCCCGAGGCCAGCGCGTTCGGGATGAGCGTGCGCTGAAGCTCCTCGTTCTGGTAGCCGGTCTGCTCGACGTTGACGCCGGGATGCTCGGCTTCGAACTCCTGGGCGACGTCCTCCCAGATGCCGGGCAGAGGTCCGGTGGTGCCGTTGTGCCACCAGGTGATGGTGACGTCACCGTCGCCGCCGTCGTCTGCGCCGGCGCCGCCGGGGGCGCACCCGGCCATGGCGGCCATGGCGAGGGTGGTCGCTGCGGTGAGGGTGACGAGCCGCGTGGTGCTGCGTCTGTTCATCATTGAACCTCTCGAAAGTTTCGACGTCAACGTCGAAAGTGATGTGGACGCTCGAATACTACGTCGCTGCCGATATGCCGTCAAGCACAACATATCCGGCGTGCCGCACGTGGCCGGGCTCGGCCCCGCTCTACAGTGGTCAGGTGGCAGAACGAGCCGGCACCTTCGATGGCGTGCATCGCCGAAACCTCTCGAAAGTGCTCGGGCTCGTGCACTACGAGGGGGCGATGTCGCGCGCCCGACTGACGGCATCGACCGGCCTCAATCGTTCCACCGTCGCAAGCCTCGCCGGGGAGCTCGTCGAGCTCGGCCTGGCCGTGGAGCTTCCCCCTGACCCGACGAACCGGGTCGGACGCCCCTCCCCGGTGATCGCGCCGCATCCCGACGTGATCGCCATCGCCGTGAATCCCGAGGTCGACGCCGTGACGATCGCCGCCGTCGGACTGGACGGGCACATCCCGGTGCGGGAGCGCATCGAGTCCGACCATCTCGTCACGCCCGAAGAGACCGCCGCCCTCGTCGCGGCCACCATCGAGGGCTGGCGCGCCGGCCCGTTGCGCGACGCGCGCCTCGTCGCGGTCGGCCTCGCCGTGCCGGGGCTCGTGCGCGCGGCCGATGGCCTCGTGCGGCTCGCCCCGCACCTCGAGTGGTCGGATGCCCCGATCCGCACGCTCGTCGAGGACGCGACCGGGTTGCCGACCTCGGTCGGCAACGACGCCAGCCTCGGTGCGGTCGCCGAACACCTCTTCGGGGCCGGCCGGGGCGTCGACGACATCGTCTACCTGAACGGCGGGGCGAGCGGCATCGGCGGCGGCCTCATCGTGCACGGCCTCCCGGTCGGCGGCGCGGGCGGCTACGCCGGCGAGTTCGGGCAGAACCGGCCGGGCATCGCCTCGGCCGACGACCGGCGGGCGGTCGGCGGCGTGCTCGAAGACGAGGTGAGCCGGTCGAGGCTCCTCGCGGTCGTGGGGCTCACCGCCGCCGACGAGCCCACGCTGGCTGCGGCGCTCGCCGCGTCCGACTCGGCGGAGGTCGAGGCCGAGCTGGCGCGGCAGCGGCGCATCCTCTCCACCGCGCTCGCGAACGCGGTGAACGTCCTCAATCCCTCGCTCGTCGTGCTCGGCGGGTTCCTGGCGACCGTCGCCCAACGCGACCCGCGTGCGCTCGAGGCGGGACTCGCCGAGCAGGCGATGCCCGCGGCGGCGGAGCAGGTCGAGATCCGCGTCGCGGCCCTCGGCGAGGACCGGCTCGTCATCGGCGCGGCAGAACTCGCCTTCGAGCGCCTCATCGCCGACCCCGTCGGCGACGCCTGAATCCACGCTCGCCCTTGCAGGCGCCATGGATGCATCGGCTACACTTGATGTTGTCGAATCGATTCGAGGCCAGGGGTGGCCGAGGTCGAACCCTGACGGCGCCTCGCGAGGCGCCGTCGTCCTGTCTCCCGGTGCCCGAGGACGCGCGCCGCCGCCATCCGAGCACGCCCAGGAACACGCATGTCCTCCACTTCCTCCATTCCCATCATCCGGCCCGACGACTACGGCCGGCCGGCGCACCCCGGCGATCTCCTCTCGCGCCGCCAGCGTCTCGTCT
Source organism: Agromyces sp. (assembly GCA_031178025.1). Classification (GTDB taxonomy): domain Bacteria; phylum Actinomycetota; class Actinomycetes; order Actinomycetales; family Microbacteriaceae; genus Agromyces. The sequence continues at coordinate 22,624 of JAPSJU010000007.1, forward strand.
ACGTGCTCGTGCTCGGCGCCCTCACGGCGCTCGGCCCCTTCACCATCGACCTGTACCTGCCCGCGTTCCCCGTGCTGCAGGCGGAGCTCGGCGTGTCGGCTGCGGCCGTGCAGCTCACGCTCACGGGCACGATGATCGGCTTCGGCTTCGGGCAGCTCATCGTCGGCCCGTGGAGCGACAAGGTCGGCCGACGGCTTCCGCTCATCCTCGCCACGGGGCTGCACATCGCGGCATCCGTCGCCGCGGCGCTCGCTCCCGACATCGCCTGGCTCATGGTGTTCCGCCTGCTGCAGGGGTTCGGCGCCGCCGCGGGCGGTGTCGTCGCCATGGCCATGGTGCGCGACCTCTTCGGCGGCAAGCCGCTCGTGCGGATGCTCTCGAGGCTGGCGCTCGTCAACGGGCTCGCGCCGGTGCTCGCACCGGTCATCGGCTCGCAGCTGCTCTCGGTCATGGACTGGCGCGGCGTCTTCGTGGTGCTCGGGATCTACGGCGTGGTCGTCGTGGTGGCCGTCGCCTTCCTCATCGTCGAGACGCTGCCCGAGTCGCGTCGCCACGTCGCCGGGCACTCGACCCTCCGCGATCGGTACGCGGCGCTCTTCCGCGACCGGGTGTACCTCGGCGCAGTGCTCGTGGGCGGCATGACCTTCACGGGGCTCTTCGGGTACCTGTCGACGTCGTCGTTCCTCTTCCAGGAGGTCTACGCGTTCAGCGCCCAGCAGTACGGGCTGCTGTTCGCGGTGAACTCGATCGGCATCATCATCGGCGTGCAGACCAGCTCGCGGCTCATGCGCGGGCCGGTGCAGCCGCAGTGGATCCTCGCCGCGGCGACGATCGTGCACCTCGCGATGGCCGCGGCCATCATGGTGCTGGACTCGAACGGGGCCGGGTTCTGGGGCACCGCGATCCCGCTCTGGATCTACATCCTCGCGTGCGGGTTCTCGTTCCCCGCCGTGCAGGTGCTGGCACTCGCCCGCCACGGCGCCGAGGCTGGCACCGCGGCCTCGCTGCTCGGTGCGCTGAACTTCGGCCTCGCCGGCGTCATCTCGCCGCTCATCGGCCTCATGGGCGTCGGAAGCGCGGTCCCCATGGCCTTCGTGATGCTGCTCGCGGCGGTCGTGGCCATCACCGCGCTCTGGGCCCTCGTGCGGCCGAAGACCGTGCCGCCGCTCAGCGACTGAGCCGAACCGCGCCGCGATGCCCGACGCGAGCGCAGGTCGGGGCCGCGCGAGCCGGCGCATCCGCTGATCGCGACACCCGGGTTAGCGTTGTGGCATGACGGAGCGCAACGATCCGACGACGCAGCCCGCCGAGGCGCCCGACACGGCCCAGGAGGCGACGGGGCACGACCCGACGCCCACGGTGACCGACGACCTGCGACCCGCGCAGCGCGAGGCGAAGGCCGTTCGGCTGGGACGTCGCGCCCCGCTCATCGGAGGCACGGTCGCCGTCATCGTCGCCGCCCTCCTCGGCCTCGTCATCATGGCGCGCGCCGACGGGCTCCCGTTCGAGTTCGACGAGGAGTGGGCCGAGGACCTCCTCGAGATCCGCGGCGGGCTCGGCGACGTGCTCGCCTTCCTCATGAACGCGCTCGGCGGCGGCATCGCCGGCATCTTCATCGTCCCGATCACGACCGCGGCGATCCTCCTCATCCTGCGGCGGCCGTGGGCGGCGCTCTACTTCGTCGTCGCCTCGGCCGTGAGCGCCGGGATCGTGCAGCTCCTGAAGCACCTGTTCGGGCGTGCGCGACCCGAGGACATCCTCGTGGTGAGCGACTTCGGCTCCTTCCCGTCTGGCCACGTCGCGAACGCCGCGACGATCGCCGTGGCGCTCGGGGTGATCGTTCCGCGCGCCTGGATGTGGGTGCTCGGCGCCGTCTACACCGCGGTGATGGCGGCGAGCCGCACGTACCTCGGGGCGCACTGGCTCTCGGACACCATCGGCGGCCTCCTCATCGGCGGGGGCGTCGCACTCGTGGTCTGGGCGGTGCTCGCGGAAGTGCTCGAACGTGAGCGCCTCGCCCGACTGGCGCGGGTGTCGGCGGTGAACGCCGCCCGGGCGCAATCCCACATCACCCCGCCCTCCCGCTGACGCCGCGGCGCGCGTCACGCCCCAAGGGCCGCCCACGCCCATCGGGAGCGGGGGAGCGTGCTGCGGCGCGTCGACTCGCCGCCGCCGCCGCGATAGCGTCGGAGGATGCGGATGCAGGCGACGACGGCACCGGCGCCCGATGCGTCGGTCGTCGCCGAAGCGAGGGCGGCGGCGGATGCCGC
>JAPSJU010000127.1 GCA_031178025.1 Agromyces sp.
CGGAATCGTCGCCGACCGCGACAGGTAGGAGATGATCTCCGCGACGCTGCGCACCATCTCGCTCGTCGACGCGTCCTGCAGGATGCGCCCGTCGAGGTTGGTCGTGAGCCAGAGGTCCTGCGGATCGGGGATCTCGTCGGCCGTCACGACGACCGGACCGGTGGGGGTGAACCCGTCGAAGGACTTGCACCGCGACCACTGAGCCTCGCTGAACTGCAGGTCCCGCGCCGTGATGTCGTTCACCACCGTGTACCCCCACACGTAGTCGAGGGCGTCGCGCACGTGCACCCCACGGGCCGGGCGTCCGATGATGACGCCCAGTTCGGCCTCGTAGTCCACCTGCGTCGTCAGGTCCTCGGGCCACGTCGTGGTCGCACCGTGTCCGGTGAGCGAGTTCGGCCAGAGCGAGAAGATCGTCATCGCCGTCTCGCTTCGCAGTTTCAGCTCCGAGGCGTGTGCGGCGTAGTTCGCCCCGATCGCGATGATCTGCGCCGGCCGCAGCACGGCGGAGGAGTGCCGCAGCTCGCCGAGGGGGGTGAGCTCGGCCTGCGAGGTGAGCGCCGCATCGACCGCGGCGCGGACGTCGGCGAGCCCTGCCGCGCCGCGTTCGATGAGGTCCTGGAGGTCGCGCGGCGCCTCGGGCATGACGTCATCGAGGAAGAGTGCCGCGTCGGCGATGGTCACCGCGAGCCGAGGGGTCGTCTGGCCTTCGGCTCTGAGGTGCGCGAACTTCACCCGTTCAGGCTATCGGGCGTGCCGCGGTGCACGGTGTGCATCGCGTACAACACCCCCGGCCGGATCTGCCGCGGTGTCGATGGCGGCGGCCGCCCGCCAGAGATGCATCGACGCGTAGCTGCGCCACGGCGCCCAGGCGCGTCCTTCCGCCTCGAGCGCTCGGGCGTCGGAGGGGAGGCCGAGGCGGGCGGCGCCGTTGCGGAGGGCGAGGTCTCCCGTGAGGAGGACGTCCGGGGCGCGGGTCACCCGCATGGCGACGTAACCGGCCGTCCATGGGCCGATGCCCGGCACGGCGAGCAGCTCGCGAGCGAGCTCGGCACGCTCCCGCTCGGCGGCGACGACGAGTGCGCCCGACGCGAGCCGGTGTGCGACGTCGACGACGGTGCGGATGCGGGCGGCCGGGCCCCGCAACACCGACTCCCCGCGAGCGGCGATCGTCGCCGCGGTCGGGAAGAGCACGGCGGGCGCGCCGGAAGGCCCCTCGACCGGGTCGCCGAGCGCCGCGGCGAGTCTGGCCAGCGCCGTGCGCGCGGCCTTCACCGAGACCTGCTGGCCGATGAGGGCGCGGAAGACGAGTTCGTGCGGATCCAGGCACCCGGGCACGCGGATGCCCGGGATGGCAGCGACGGATGCCGCGAGCCGCCGGTCCGCGGCGAGTGCTGCATCGATCGCCACGGCGTCGGCGTCGAGGTCGAAGAGCCGTCGCACGCGTGCGACGAGCGGCGGCAGGTCGGCCAGGCTCGCCAGCCGCGCCTCGACATCGATGGTCGGCGCGTCGGGCTCGCCGCCGGACGCGAAGCGCACGATGGCCGGCCCTGCCGGAAGCCGCAGCGACCGGGCGTAGTGGTCCTCACCCGCCTGCTCGACGCCGTCGAGGCTGCGTGCCGCGAGCCAGGCGAAGACGCCCCGGGCGTCGAACGGAGGCCGGGCCGGGAGGCGCAGGCGGACGACGCCGATGTCGGTCGCCGCGGCCCCGGCGCCGCTTCCCGGATCGGCCGCCTCGCGCGCGGGGCGGGGGACCGCGATCACCGCGGCGGGGGGCCGGCGACGTCGCGCCGACATCCGCAGCTCGAGCGGGCTCCGCTCGTACACCGCCCGGATCGTCTCGTTGAACTGGCGGATGCTCCCGAAGCCCGATGCGAACGCGACATCCGCGACGGGCAGGGTCGTCGACGTGAGCAGCACCCGCGCCGTCTGCGCCCGATGCGCGCGTGAGAGCGCGAGCGGCCCGGCGCCGAGCTCCGCCGTGAGCACGCGCGTGAGGTGCCGCGGGGTGTAGCCGAGGCGGGCGGCGAGGCCCGGCACGCCGTCCCGTTCCACGACGCCGTCGGCGATCAGCCGCATCGCGCGGGCGGCGAGGTCGTCGCGCAGGTCCCACTCGGGCGAGCCGGGCACGGCGTCGGGCAGGCACCGCTTGCACGCGCGGAGTCCGGCCTCGTGGGCTGCCGCGGCGGTGAGGTAGAAACGCACGTTCGAGGGCTTCGGGGCGACTGCCGGGCAACTCGGGCGGCAGTAGATGCCGGTCGAGTGCACGCCGGTGATGAACTGCCCGTCGAAGCGCGCGTCCCTGGCCTGCATGGCCCGGTACCGTTCGGCGAACACCGGATCGCCGAGGGGATCGGCCGGGTGGAGAAGCGTGCGCGGTGACGGGCCCATGCGCCCAGCCTCCCATGCCCGGCAGACGTGGACCAGCGGAAATCGGACATGGCCGCATGGCTAGGGTGGAGGGATGCCGCACGCCGTACTGGACCGCCTGCACGACACCCTCGGCGCCGCCGTGACGACCGATCCCGCCGCGCTCGACGCCGCTCGCGAGGACCACTCGGGATGGCGCAGCCCGAGCGCGCCGCTCGCGGTCGTGCGCGCCGCATCCGTCGGCGACGTGCAGGCCGTGCTCCGCATCGCCCACCGGACGGGCACCCCTGTCGTGCCCCGCGGGGCCGGTACCGGACTCGCCGGGGGCGCCATCGCGAGCCCCGGTGCGATCGTGCTCGACGTCTCCGGGATGAACCGCATCCTCGAAGTCTCCGAGGCCGACGAACTCGCCGTGGTCGAGCCCGGTGTGCTGAATGCCGACCTCAACGCGGCGCTCGCCCCGCTGGGCCTCTGGTTCACGCCGGACCCCGCGAGCCGCGCGATCTCCTCCATCGGCGGCAACATCGCGACCAATGCCGGTGGACTGCTCTGCGCGAAGTACGGCGTCACCCGGGAGTCGGTGCTCGGCCTCGCGGTCGTGCTCGCCGACGGCCGCCTGCTGCGCACGGGCCATCGCACGGTCAAGGGCGTCACCGGCTACGACCTCACCGCGCTCATGACGGGCTCGGAGGGGACGCTCGGCGTCATCGTGGAGGCGACCGTGCGGCTGCGTCCGATCGCTCCGGGCGCGACCGTGACCGTCGCCGCCGTGTTCCGCGACGTCGAGACGGCCGCCGGAGCGGCCGCGGGCGTGACGGCCGCGCGCATCCGGCCAGCGGTGCTCGAGCTCATCGACGCGGCCGGGCTCGAGCGCGTCGCCCGGCACCTCGGCCCCACGGCGCTCGCCGGAACCCCGCTCGAGGCGCTCGCCACGGGCGAGACGTTCCTGCTCGCGCAGAGCGACGCTGCCGGGGCCGACGTCGAGGCCGACGCGATCGCCGCCGTCTTCACCGCGGCAGGCGGACGGGTCACGAGGTCGACCGATACCGCGACAGGCGAGCGCCTGCTCGACATCCGCCGCGCGATGCACCCGGCGCTCGCGGCATCCGGCCGGGTCCTCATCGAGGATGTCGCCGTGCCCCGCTCCCGACTGCCCGAGATGTTCCGCGCGATCGAGGGGATCGGCCGTCGCTACGGGCTCGAGATCCCGACGATCGCGCATGCGGGCGACGGCAACCTGCATCCGAACTTCGTCTTCAGCGGAGACGAGGTGCCCGATCAGGTGTGGGCCGCCGCGGACGAGATGTTCCGCACCGCAGTGGCACTGGGCGGCACGCTCACGGGCGAGCACGGCGTGGGTGTCCTGAAGCGGCGGTGGCTCGCCGACGAGCTCGGTGTGGACTCCTTCGAGCTGCAGCGGCAGATCAAGGCGGTGTTCGATCCGACGGGCATCCTCAATCCGGGGGTGATGTTCGAGTCGCCTCCACGGTGATCCGCTCCCTCGATACACTTCGCGAGTGACCACCGCGCAACCGTCGCCCGCTCCGAATCCGTCGCCGACGCCGCCGCTCTGGACCGCCCCGCCCCCGCGTGCCCGCCGCGACGGGGTGGTGTTCGGGATCGTCGGCATCTCGATCGCGGCCCTCGTCGGCCTGCTCGTGCTCGCCTACCTCGCCTCGGGTCTGGGCGTGTCGACGCTCCTCGTGGGTTCGGTGCTCGCCCTCGTGCCGCTCACCATCGTGCTGCTCGCGGTGCGATGGGTCGACCGATGGGAACCGGAGCCGCGCTGGGCGCTCTGGTTCTCGTTCCTCTGGGGTGCGGCCGTCTCGGTCGCGATCGCCCTCATCGTCGATCTCGGCGTGCAGCTCGCGCTCGCCTTCGCGAATGCCGGCAGCGGGCCGGACGAGGCCCTCCAGGCCGTCGTGCAGGCGCCGCTCGTCGAGGAGACCGCCAAGGGGCTCGGTGTACTGCTCGTCTACACGTTCTCGCGGTCGCACTTCGACGGGCCGGTCGACGGCCTGGTGTACGCCGCCACGGTCGCCGCGGGGTTCGCCTTCACCGAGAACATCCTCTACTTCGGCGCCGCGCTCATCGAAGGCGGGGCGAGCGAGCTCGGGGCGACCTTCGTGCTGCGTGGACTGTTCTCGCCGTTCGCGCACGTGCTGTTCACTGTGTGCGCCGGCCTCGCGATCGGGCTGGGGGCGCGGCGCGGCGGGGGAGCCGCCGTCGTCGGCTGGTTCCTGGCGGGCCTTGCGGGGGCGACACTGCTCCATGCCCTCTGGAACGGCTCCCTCGCGTTCGCGAGCGACGCGATCGGTCTCTACTTCACCGTCCAGGTGCCGATCTTCATCGTCGCCGTGCTGCTCACGATCTCCCTCCGTCGGGCGGAGGTCCGCGTCACCCGCGCCCGCCTCGCGGAGTACGGCGCGGCCGGCTGGTTCAGCCCCGCGGAGGTCGAGATGCTCGCGACGCCCGCCGGTCGGCGGCAGGCGAAGGCGTGGGCGCGAGCGCAGACCCCGCCTCGCACCGCCCTGATGCGGAAGCTCATCGCGGATGCCACGCATCTCGCGTTCACTCGGCAGCGCCTCGTCAACGGCGTGGGCACGGCGCGAGCGCTGGCCGACGAACAGGCGCTGCTCAGCGCGGTCGTGTCCGATCGGGCGGCCCTGCTGCGGTGAACCGACCGGGCGGGAATCGAAGGCACCGCACACAAGGAGACTCGCCGCCCTGTGGTGTGGCACTGCCGACATCTCTACCGGACGACGAGTTCTCGGATTCCAGCGTGCAACCTGTTCGCGGTCAGCGCAAGGGGGGAGTGGACGCTTGTCCGCTCGTGCCGGGTCCGTTTGGATGGAACGCATGACTGACACGAACAGCAAGCCCGAGGTCGACGCGCCCGAGGGCCCCGCCCCAGCCGAACTCGTCATCGAGGACATCGTCGTGGGGGAGGGCGTCGAGGCGACGCCCGGATCCACCGTCGACGTGCACTACCTCGGCGTCGAGTACGAGACCGGCGAGGAGTTCGACTCGTCGTGGAGCCGCGGCCAGTCGATCAACTTCCCCCTCCAGGCGCTCATCGCCGGCTGGCAGGAGGGCATCCCCGGAATGAAGGTCGGCGGCCGTCGCAAGCTGACGGTGCCGCCGCACCTGGCATACGGTCCCGCCGGCGGCGGGCACCAGCTGTCGGGCAAGACCCTGATCTTCGTGATCGACCTGCTCGGCGCGAGCTGAACCGACGGGTCGAGGAGGAGGGCCGGCGGGCGTGCTCGCCGGCCCTGCTCATGCCTGCCGTGACGACGGAAGGAGGGTCATCGCGGTCGGCGTGGCGTCTCAGGTCCTTCGCGCGGGCGTGGATGCGCCGGCTCGGGATCGGTCCGTTCCTGCACGCGGTCGACCAGCTCGCGCCAGGCACCCGTGAGCTGCCGGTCGGCGAGGGTCGCCTCGTGGGGCGGGCACCGGATGCGATAGACGAAACGATCGGGCTCCGGGGGCGACGGCGGCGGCTGGGTCCACGGGATCTGCTCGATGAGCAGGTACCACTCATCGCGGTCGGGCTGCTCGTCGACGTGCAGCTCCCAGGTGAGCCGGAGTCCCGCCAGGCCGCCACTGCGCGACACGATGACGTCCATCCTCGGATGCTACTCCGATCGCGCCCGTCGCGGCCTCCGCAGTGGATCCCCTACGCGGTCGGGGGCAC
>JAPSJU010000128.1 GCA_031178025.1 Agromyces sp.
GGGCACGAGAAGGAGGAGGGGCACGATGGCCGTTGACCGTCGCAGGATGCTCCGGCTCGGCTCCCGCGCCGCCGGATTCGTCGCAGCCGCAGCGCTCGTGGTCGGCGCCGTCGTCACCGCCGCGTACGTGCCCTGGCCCGAGCATCGCGCCGCACCGGCATCCGTGCTCGTGCAGCCGGCGGAGAGTCGGCAGCAGCGCGTCTGCCCCGGCCCGCTGCTCGCGCTCGGCGAGGACGCCGCCGCCGCCACGACCGCGTCGTCGATCGGTGCCGCGGCGCGCGTCATCGTCGCCGAGCCCGCCGACGCGGTGCTCGAGGAGATCCCCCTCCAGTCCGACGACGACCCGCGAGCCGAGGAGAACGGCGGCCCCGTGGCGATCGCGGCGGAGCCGGGAGCGGTGGCTGCGGGGATGCTCGCGGGCGCGCAGTCCCAGAGCGCCTCGACCGAGACGCTGGCGGGGTTCGCCGCCGCGGCCTGCGCGGAGGCGGTGTCGGAGTCCTGGCTCGTGGCCGGGGCGACGAACCTCGGCCGCAGCGGACTCGTGCTGCTCGCCAACCCGAGCGATGTCACGGCGACCGTCGATGTGCGCGTCGTGGGCGAGACGGGCCCGGTCGAGGCGCCGTCCGGCCTCGGCGTCATCGTGCCGCCTCGGAGCGAGCGGGTGCTGTCGCTCGCAGGCCTCGCTCCGAACCTCGCCTCGCCCGTGGTGCACGTCAGCGCCACCGGCGGCGCGATCGCCGCGAGCCTGGAGCACTCCGTCGTCGTCGGCCTGGCCCCGGCCGGGGTCGAGCTCACCGGAGCGACCGCCGCCCCGGCCACGAGCCAGGTGATCCCCGGTCTCGTGGTGCCGGAGGGCGGTGGCATCGAGGCCTCCGAGGATCATGCCGAAGGCGACGTGCACCCCGCCGTGCGGCTGTTCGCACCCGGGGAGGACCCCGTCGACGTGTCGATCGGCGTCGTCGCCGATTCGGGAGCCGGTGGCAGCGCGATCGAGGTGACGCTCCAGCCGGGCCGCACGACCGACGTGCCGCTCGGGGTCCTCGACGCGGGCACGTACACCGTGCGCGTCGAGGCCGACGCCCCCGTCGTCGCGGCAGCCCGCGCCACCGTCGGCGGGACCGCGGGGCAGACGGATGCCGCCGCACCCTCCGACCTCGCATGGACCGTCGCCACGGCGCCGCTGCTGGGCTCGGCGGTCGTGGCGATCCCGGAGGGCCCGTCGCCCACCCTGCACCTCGTGAATCCGGGCGGGTCACCGGCGGAGGCGCGCGTCACGATCGACGGCGCGGAGCGCGCCGTCCAGGTGCCGGCGGCCGGTGCGGCCTCGATCGAGGTCGGAAGCGCGGCATCCGTCGTGCTCACCGGCAGCGAGGGGCTGCACGCGTCCGTGTCGTTCCGCGGTTCGGACGAACTCGCCTCGTTCGGGGTGCAGCCTCCTGGACCGTCGGATGCCCCGATCCGCGTCTATCCGCGCTGAGCGGACGGCGGAGCCCGTGACGGCGGGCCGGACGTGTCGCTGACCGGTCAGAGGTGGCGGTACCGCCCCGGAGCCAGCTCCCACGGGTCCTTGTCGAGGAGCTCGGCGACGGCACGGAAGACGCAGCTCTCGATGAGCAGCTTCTCCTCACGCTCCTCGCCCTCCTGCAGCCGCAGGAATCGCACGATCGGCAGGCGGTAGAACGTGATGCGCCGTTCGTCGTGCGTGACCTTCCACCGATCGATGTGGTCACCGTGGATGGCTTCGGCGGGCGCCTGCGCCACCTCGAAGACGACGCCCTCGAGCTCGGGCCAGAGGCCGCGCAGGTAGGCCGCCGTCGTCGCGATCGTGAAGTCGAACTCGTCGATGCGCGTGCGGATCGGGTCGAGGTGCGGGCCCGTCACGGCCGACCGCATGCCGCGGCCGTGCCGGTCGCGGGCGAGTCGTCGAGGGGAACGCGGTGCGGCGACACGGCGGGAGCGGGCCATACTTCCATCGTAGGGGCTGTCCCTCCATCGGAATGTCCCCGCACGTCGCTACTCTGGTTCTGCCATGAGACGTTGTTCGCGCACCGCATGCGCCGCAGAGGCGGTCGCGACCCTCACCTTCGACTACGCCGATTCGACGGCCGTCCTGGGCCCGCTCTCGATGCTGCCGGAGCCGCACGGCTACGACCTGTGCACACGCCATGCGAAGCGCACCTCGGCGCCGGTCGGATGGCAGGTCGTGCGTCACGTCTCCCTCGGTGAGGTAGGTTTCAACGCATGACCCCCGGTGCCTCCGCAGACGCTCGATCGCGCCTCGATTCGGTCGTCAAGGCCTACGACGTGCGTGGAATCGTGGGCGAGGGGCTCACGGTCGAGACCGTCGAGGCGCTCGGCGCCGCCTTCGTCGACGAGGTCGGCGCGGCCGGCGGCCGGATCGTCGTCGGGCACGACATGCGCGACTCCTCGCCGGGCTTCGCGGAGGCATTCTCCCGGGGCGCGACGCGTCGCGGCGCCGACGTCGTGGCGATCGGCCTCTGCTCGACCGACGAGAGCTACTTCGCCTCGGGCTCGATGGGTGCGCCTGCCGCGATGTTCACGGCCAGCCACAATCCGGCCGCCTACAACGGCATCAAGTTCTCGCGCGCCGGGGCCCAGGGCATCTCGCTCGACACCGGGCTCTCGGCCATCCGCGATCGCGCCGTCGACCACCTCGAGCAGGGCATCGCGGACGCAGCGGCACGGGGCACCGTCTCATCCGTCGACGTGCTGGCCGACTACGCGGCGTACCTCCGGTCGCTCGTCGACCTGAGCGAGGTCCGGCCCCTCAAGATCGTGGTGGACGCCGGCAACGGCATGGGCGGACTGACCGTTCCCGCCGTGCTCGGCGACGCAGCCGGGCTCCCCGCGCTGCCGCTCGAGATCGTGCCCCTGTACTTCGAGCTCGACGGCACGTTCCCGAACCACGAGGCGAATCCCCTGGAGCCCGCGAACCTCGTCGACCTGCAGCGCGCCGTGGTCGAGCACGGTGCCGATCTGGGGCTCGCCTTCGACGGGGACGCCGACCGCTGCTTCGTCGTCGACGAGCTGGGCGGGGCGGTGACGCCATCCGCCGTCGCCGCGATCGTGGCGGTGCGCGAGATCGACCGGGTGCGCGCCGCCGGCGAGGAGGACGTCGCGGTCATCCACAACCTCATCACGTCCCGTTACGTGCCCGAGGCCATCGAGGCGGCGGGTGCCGAGCCGGTGCGCACGCGGGTCGGCCACTCGCTCATCAAGGACCGCATGCGCGAGACGGGCGCCGTGTTCGGCGGCGAGCACTCGGCGCACTACTACTTCCGCGACTTCTGGGGCGCCGACAACGGCATGCTGGCCGCGATGCACGTGCTCGCCGAGTACGGCGCCCAGCACGGACCGCTCTCCGAGCTCGCGGCGCGGTTCACCCCGTACGCGCTCTCCGGGGAGATCAATTCGACCGTCGACGACGTGCCGGCGGCCTACACGCGCATCGTCGAGGCGTTCACGGGACGAGCCGAGTTCGACGAGCTCGACGGGCTCACCGTCACGGGCGAGACGAGCCGGACCGAGCCGTTCTGGTGGTTCAACGTGCGGCCCTCCAACACGGAGCCGCTCCTGCGCCTGAACGTCGAGGGCGCGGATGCCGCGACGATGGCCGCCATCCGCGACGAGGTGCTCGCCCTCATCCGCTCCTGAGCGCGGGCGGACGTCCGTCAGCATGCACCTGGCGCGACCTGCAGGGGAGCCTGCGACAATGGGCGGTATGACCCTCTCCGCGACATCCGCCATCCCGTTCAAGGTCGCCGACCTCACCCTCGCCGAAGCGGGGCGCCACCAGCTCCGGCTCGCCGAGAACGAGATGCCCGGCCTCATGGCGTTGCGCTCGGAGTTCGGCGCGTCGAAGCCCCTCGCCGGAGCCCGCATCGCGGGGAGCCTGCACATGACGGTGCAGACGGCCGTGCTCATCGAGACGCTCGTGGCGCTCGGTGCGCAGGTGCGCTGGGCCAGCTGCAACATCTTCTCCACGCAGGACGAGGCGGCCGCCGCCGTCGTCGTCGGCCCCGGCGGCACCGTCGACGCCCCTGCCGGAGTGCCCGTCTTCGCCTGGAAGGGCGAGACGCTCGAGGAGTACTGGTGGTGCGCCGACCGCATCTTCGACTGGAGCGTCGAGGCCGCCGAGGCCGGCGCCGACTGGATCGGCCCCAACATGATCCTCGACGACGGCGGCGACGCGACCCTGCTCGTGCACCAGGGCCGCGAGTTCGAGGCGGCCGGCGAGGTGCCGCAGGCGGCGGACGGCATGAGCCACGAGTTCCGCGTCGTGCTCGACACGCTGCGTCGCTCCATCGAGGTCGCGCCCGAGCGGTGGACCCGCATCTCAGACGAGCTCAAGGGCGTGACCGAGGAGACGACGACGGGGGTGCACCGCCTCTACGAGCTGCACGCGAAGGGCGAGCTCCTCTTCCCCGCCATCAACGTGAACGACTCGGTCACGAAGTCGAAGTTCGACAACAAGTACGGCATCCGCCACTCGCTTCCCGACGGCCTGAACCGCGCCACCGACGTGCTCATCGGCGGCAAGGTGGCGTTCGTCGCCGGGTACGGCGACGTGGGCAAGGGCGCCGCCGAAGCGCTTCGCGGCCAGGGCGCCCGTGTCATCGTCAGCGAGATCGACCCGATCAACGCGTTGCAGGCGGCCATGGACGGCTACCAGGTCTCCCGCCTCGAGTCCGTCATCGGCGACATCGACATCCTCGTCACGGGCACGGGGAACAAGGACGTGGTGCGGGTCGAGCACATCCTCGGCCTCAAGCACCTCGCCGTGATCGCGAACGTGGGCCACTTCGACAATGAGATCGACATGGCCGGTCTCGAGTCGCTGCCCGGAGCGGAGCGCGTCGAGATCAAGCCGCAGGTGCACGAGTGGCGCCTGCCCACCGGTCGCAGCGTGCTCGTGCTCTCCGAGGGGCGCCTCATGAACCTCGGCAATGCGACGGGGCATCCCTCGTTCGTCATGTCGAACTCCTTCACGAACCAGGTGCTCGCGCAGATCGAGCTGTGGACACGTCCGGAGGCGTATCCCGTGGGCGTCTACGTGCTGCCGAAGCACCTCGACGAGAAGGTCGCCCGCCTTCACCTCGACGCGCTCGGCGTGGAGCTCACGGAGCTCACCCCGGAGCAGGCGGCCTACATCGGCGTGCCGGTGGAGGGTCCGTACAAGGTCGACCACTACCGGTACTGACGCCGCAGCGGTGCCGCGTCGGCGGATGCCGGGACGCGCGACCGCCGTCGTCAGCGCTCGGGGAACCCCACGGGCCGGGCGGTGAGCTGCGGCGCGAGCGCGGAGATGCGCGCCTCCTCGAGCCGGAGTGCCGCGAGGTCGCGCTCGCGTCGCAACGCGACCACTCCGGCCAGGAAGCGCTCGGGCGGCGCGTCCGGCAGCGGCGACACGTACGGCGCGACCTCCGCGGCGAGGGCGGCGGCGACGCGGATGCGACTGTCGGGCGCGAGATGCGCGACGTTCGCGAAGAACGACGCGAGTCGTCGGGCCAGCGGGTCGGGAAGGCGGCCGACATCGGCCGTCCTGGCCCACGCGGAGAGCTCGGGCGGCACTCCGAACGCGGTCGACGGCACAGCGGGCACCCGTTCGACCTGGGCGTGCGTGCCGGCGAGCAGGTCGCCGAGGCGCTTCGACGAGGGGTTCAGGAATCCCACCAGCACGGCGAGCCCGCCGACCGTCATGTAGATCTCGATGACGCCGGTCAGCGCACGGATGAAGGCGTGCCGGAACCCGATCGCGCCGCCGTCGTCGCGCACGACCCGGAGGCCGAGCGCGAGCTTGCCGAGCGAGCGTCCGCGTGACGCCGTCTCGACCGCGGTCGGGATGACGACGACGCAGACGACGATGCCCGCGATCATGACGGCGCGGAACGCCGCCTCGTCGACGGCGAGGCGCGAGAGGCCGAGGAGGAGGAGCAGGAGCAGGACGAGCGAGACCAGCACGTCGATCGCGGCACCGCCGGCGCGGATGAGCGCGCTCGCCGG
>JAPSJU010000129.1 GCA_031178025.1 Agromyces sp.
GACCGACGTGAGCTCGACCCCCGCTGCCCTTCCCGGCGATGCACGCGCGCAGATCCTCAATGCCGAGGTCGCGAAGTACGCGCAGCGCGGCTGGACCGTGCAGACCGTCAGTGCCGGCCAGGCGGTGCTGTCGAAGACGCGCCGCATGGGCTGGTTCTGGAACCTCCTGCTCGTGCTCGTCACGGGCGGGCTCTGGCTCATCTACGTGATCTACCGCGCCCTCAACCGCAAGGTCGACACGCTCATCATCACCGTCGATGCGCAGGGCAGCGTGCGCACCCAGGGCTGACTCACGCGGCCTGCGTCGACTCGCGTTCGATGATGCGGAACGTCGACTGCAGCTCGCGAGGCGCGACGTCGTCGGAAGTGACGCCGTCGATGCGTTCCAGCAACAGGTCGATGGCCATCTTCGCGATCTCGGGTCGTCCGGGGTCCACGGTGGAGAGGCTCGGGCGCGAGAAACGGCCCTCGTCGACGTTGTCGAAGCCGATGAGCGCGACATCCGACGGCACGTCGATGCCCTCCTCCTGCAGCACGCGCAGCGCGCCGAGGGCGAGCTCGTCGTTCATGGCGAACAGCGCGTCGAACGGCTCGCCGCGTGCGAGGAGCTCGCGCATCGCCTTGGCACCGTTGCTCCGGTGCCAGAGATCGACCTCGACGACGAGGTCGTCCCGGAGCTCGAGTCCGTGCTCCCGAAGCGCCTGCACGTACCCGTCGTAGCGGAGCACCGCCGACCCCATGCGGGCGTCGAGGTGCGCGCCGATGACCGCGACCCGCTCACGGCCGATTCGCACGAGGCTCGCCGTCGCGGCGGCGCCGGCCTCGACGTTGCGCATCGTCACGCGATCGACGTTCGCGTCGGGCAGCCGTTCGCCGAGAAGCACGAGGGGTGAGCCGATGTCGAGGAGCTCGGTGTCGGCCTCGGTCATGCCGAACGGGCTGAAGATGAGCCCGTCGGTGAGCTGGCGCCGCGGGCCTCTCAGGAGTTCGACTTCTCGCGTGCGGTCGCCGCCCCGCGTCTGCTCGATGAGTACGACGAGCCCCCGCTGCTCCGCCTCCTCGATGACCGCGTCGGCGAGCTGGGCGAAGTAGGCGAGCGACAGCTCCGGGATCGCGAGGCCGATGACCCCCGTCCGCCCGGACCGGAGGCTGCGCGCCGAGAGGTTCGGGCGGTAGTCGAGCTGCGCGACGGAGGCGAGCACCCGCTCGCGCGTCGCCGCACTCACCCTGCCGAGCCCGTTCACGACGTTCGAGACGGTCTTGATGGAGACGCCGGCGTGGCGTGCGACGTCATGCAGCGTCGTGCTCATCCGGTCTCCGATCCGTCGTGCGGCACCCGCCAAGCGTACAACGTTGTATCGCCTACTTGACAGCGCAGGCCGCCGTGGGTTTAGATGCTGGTCTAACGTTTACCATACAACGTTTACCCAGCCACGAAGGCCGGGCGCCCCCAACCCGACGACGTCGAGCGGGATGACGACGACGTCACCACAGAAAGGCAACTTCGATGAGGAAGACGGCAACGGCAGTGCTTGCCGCGGTGTCAGCCGGGGCGCTCGCCCTGACGGGGTGCGCACCCACCCAATCCACAACGGACGGTCCGACGACGATCACCTTCTGGCACGGCTACACGGAGGCCGACGGCGACGTGCTCGAGCAGATCGTCGAGGACTTCAACGCCTCACAGGACGAGGTCGTCGTTGAGACCGCGGTGAAGACCTGGGACGTCATCGACGACACCCTCCTTCCCGCGCTCTCGGCCGAGGAGGGCCCCGAGATCGTCGCGATGCCCGCCGAGCGCATGCCCGTCTATGCCGACAAGGGCGCGTTCGTCGACCTCGGTGAGCTGTACGAGAGCGACGAGAACCTGGCGGAGGTCGTGCCCGCCGCCGTCGACATGCTCACGGCCGACGGAACCCGCTTCGGCGTGCCCACCGGCTTCGTTCCGCTCGCCGTGTTCTACAACCGCACCCTCTTCGAAGCCGCCGGCATCACGGAGTTCCCGACCACCTGGGACCAGTGGGTCGAGGTCGCGACGCAGCTCACCGTCGACGAGAACGGCGACGGCACCCCCGAGCAGTACGGTCTCGCCCTGCCCGACCACGCCACCGTCGCGAACGGGCTCTGGCCGAGCCTCTTCTACGGCGGCGGAGGCGACCTCGTCACCGACGGCGAGGCCGTCATCGACTCGCCCGAGAACGTGGCCACCCTCGAGTACTGGTCGACCGCCGTGGCGACGAGCCGGATCTCGCCGACCGGGCTCGACGGCATCGGTGCCGACGAGCTCTTCAGCTCGGGCAAGGCGGCGATGCACGTCGGCGGACCGTGGATGGCGTCCATCTCCGAGGCGAACGACATCGACTACGGCATCGCCGCGATCCCGGCCGGCCCGGACGCGCAGGCGGCGAGCGCGATCGGGCTCGGCATGGGCATCACGGCGCAGGCCGACGACGCCCAGGTCGACGGGGCCGAAGCGTTCTTCTCGTACTTCCTCAGCGAGGAGGTCGCGACCGAATGGTCGCTCGGCTCGGGCTGGCCGCCGCTGCGCGGCGACATCCCCGCCTCCGCGGTCGAGTCGAACCCCGTCGTCGCGTCGCTCACCGAGATCGCCGAGACCGGCCGTCCGTTGCTGCCGGGCGTGACCGCGAGCGTCGACGTACTGGCCGCGGTCGACACGGCGACGCAGAAGTCCCTCGCGGGCGGTGACCCCGCGGCGCTCCTGTCCGACGCGCAGGCCGAGATCGAGGCCGCACTCGCCGACTGATCCCTCGGCTTCCCGGGTGGGGGCGAGCCCCACGGCCGCCCCCACCCGATTCGAACGGAGAACCATGTCCACCACCCTGCACACGCCGGCGACGCGGTACCGGCCGCCGGCCCCGCTCGGCGGGCGCAGCAGCGCTCGCCCTCGCAGCACTCGGCGCAGCGTGCTCGCGCTGCTGTTCCTCGCGCCGGCGCTCGTACTGCTCGGCGCGTTCGTCGCCTGGCCGATGCTCTCGGCGTTCCGCCTCTCGTTCACCGACTCGAGCGGGTTCGGCCGGGAGAGCTGGGTCGGCCTCGAGAACTACGCGAGGGTCTTCACCGACCCGGCCGTGCTCCGGGCACTCGGCAACACGGCGCTCTACGCCGCCCTCTTCACGCCGACGGCGGTCATCTCCGCGCTCCTGCTCGCGCTCGCCCTGAACCATCCCCGCCTGCCGTTGCGCGGCGCGTTCCGAACCGCGCTGTTCCTCCCGTTCGTCGTGTCCCTCGCGGTCGCCGCGTTCGCGTGGTCGTACCTCCTCGACCCGCAGATCGGTCTGCTGAACCACTGGTTGCGCGGCGGGGGAATCCAGCTCGGCAACGTGCTGCAGGACCCGACGCTTGCGATGCCCACCGTGGCACTCGTGGCGGTCTGGAAGAACTTCGGCTTCTACATGGTCATCTTCCTCGCCGGCCTGCAGGAGATCCCCGCGAGCCTCCGCGAAGCCGCCGTGGTGGACGGCGCCAGCGCCTGGCAGCGATTCGTGCACATCACCCTTCCGATGCTGAGCAACACCTTCGCCTTCGTGCTCATCGTCGCCCTCATCGCCGCGCTGCAGGCATTCGACCAGATCTACGTGATGACCGGCGGGGGTCCGTTCGGGTCCACGCAGACGATCGTCATGGAGATCTACGAGTCGGGCTTCCGGGAGCTCGAACTCGGCTTCGCCTCCGCCCTCTCGTACGTGCTGCTCGCGATCACGCTCCTGCTGAGCCTCGTGCAGTTCGTCTTCTTCGGCCGCCGAGAGCAGGACACGCAATGACCGCGACCGCACTCCGCCGCCCTCGTCGCCTGCACGCGGCATCCGTGATGCTCGTGCTCGGTATGCTGCTCGCCGCCGCCGCGGCGCTCCTCCCGATCGCCATCATCGTCTTCACCGCCTTCAAGCCGATCGCCGAGGTGAACGCCTACCCGCCGACGCTCGTGCCGGGTCAGTGGACCTTGGAGAACTTCGCGCGCATCTTCGAGGAGCTGCCATTCGCCCGGCTGATCCTCAACAGCGTCGTCTTCGCCGGCGGTGTCACCCTCTTCGCGCTCCTGTTCGACTCGCTCGCCGCGTACGCGCTCGCGCGCATCGACTTCCGCGGCAGCCGGGTGCTGCTGATCGCGATCATCGCGACCCTGATGATCCCGTTCCAGGCGACGTTGATCCCCGTGTACCAGCTCGTCGCCGACCTCGGCTGGATCAACACCTATGCCGGCCTCATCGCACCGCGCGCGGCGGACGCCTTCGGCATCTTCTTCCTGCGACAGTTCTTCCTCTCGCTGCCGCGCGACCTCGACAACGCGGCGCGGATCGATGGTGCGAGCGAGTTCCGGATCTTCCGCAGCGTCATCCTGCCGAACGCGGTGCCCGCGCTGCTCACGCTCGGCATCTTCACGTTCGTGAACAACTGGAACGACCTGCTCTGGCCGCTCGTCTTCACGACGGATGCCGAGATGGGAACGATCACCTCGGGGCTGACGCTGCTGACGGGGCCCGGCGGGATCATCCCGCAGGGCGTGATGATGGCCGGCTCGCTCATCGCGGTGCTGCCGCTGGCGGTCATGTTCTTGATGATCCAACGACGCTTCATCGAGAGCGTCGCGACGACGGGAATGAAGTGAACACGAAACCACGCTGGTGGAATGACGGCCGGCTGCACTTCGGCGCGGGCATCGAGAACACCTTCGTGCCGCAGGAGCGGCCGGGCGAGCGACCGATCGACGAGTACGAGCTCACGGAGCACTACGAGCGCTGGCACGACGACCTCGCGCTCGCCCCGTCGGTGGGCGCGGAGTTCCTGCGGTGGGGCATCCCGTGGCACCGCGTCAGCCCGGCACCAGGTGTCTGGGACTGGAACTGGACCGACCGGGTCATGGCGCGCTTCGGCGAGCTCGGCGTGCGCCCGATCGTCGACCTGCTGCACTACGGCACGCCGCTCTGGCTCGACGAGCAGTTCCTGCACCCCGACTACCCGAAGCACGTCGCCGAGTTCGCGACGCGAGCCGCCGAGCGGTATTCGGATGTCGCGAGCGACTGGACGCCCGTCAACGAGCCGATGATCCACGCCCTGTTCTGCGGTGAGTACGGCTACTGGCCGCCGTACGGCCGCGGGCCGGCCGGGCTCGTCGCGGTGTCGACGGCGATCGCCCGGGGCTTCGTCGAGACCCAGCGGGGCATCGCCGACGTGCAACCCGACGCGACGTTCGTGCACGTGGACGCCTCGCTGCGCTATGTGGGCGACGTGGATGCACCGGAGCATCGGCACGAGGCACGGCGATTCCGCGAGCAGGCGTTCCTCGTGGAGGATCTCGTGACCGGGCGGGTCGGCGACGACCACGCGCTCGCGCCGCTGCTCGCCGCCCAGGCGGTCGGCGATGACGAGCTCGCGTGGTTCGCCGAGCACGCCGTCGCTCCCGACGTGATGGGCGTGAACTACTATCCCCGGCATTCGACCGAGGTCTTCGAGGCGGGCGTGCACCACCGCGGCGGCTTCGCCGACCCGCGGCCGAGCCGCGATGACGGCGCGGCGGGGCTGACCGAGATGCTCCGGCTCTATGCCGAGCGATACGGGGCACCCGTGATGGTGACCGAGACCTGCGTGACCGGGAGCCCCGCCGAGCGGATCGAGTGGCTCGAGGCCTCCCTCGAGGCGGTCGAGCGAGTGCGCGCGAGCGGGGTCGAGGTCGTCGGCTACACGTGGTGGCCACTGTTCGACATGATCGAGTGGACGTACCGCCACTCGGCGCAGCCGCCGATGGCGCATCGGCTGAGCATGGGCCTCTACGATCTCGTCGAATCGCCGACCGGGCTCGAACGACACCGCAACGTCGTCGCCGACCGGTTCGAGGCGCACGCGCGTGCGGCGCGCCACGCCTACGCGCGGCTCGGCTAGCGTGGCCGCATGGCCACTCCTGACTTCGTGCTCGAACTGCGCCGCGAGATCGGCACGCGGGCGCTTCCGCTGGTCGGCGTGACGGCGGTGATCCTCCGCGGTGATGAGGTGCTG
>JAPSJU010000130.1 GCA_031178025.1 Agromyces sp.
TCGCGCAAGCGCAGATGGACGCCATCCCGCGGGTGATGATCGACCTGCGGAACCTCTTCCGCTGACCGTCGCCGTCGGCCCGGAGCCGGCGGAACGGTGCGGCCGCGCACGGCGGTGCCGCCCCCTCACCCGGCCGGCACCGGCGATCGATCAGGCGAACCAGAGCCCGAGCTCGCGCTCGGCGGACTCGATGGAGTCCGAGCCGTGCACGAGGTTCTGCTGCACCTTGAGACCCCAGTCCCGTCCGAAGTCACCGCGGATGGTGCCCGGGGCGGCGGTCGTCGGGTCGGTCGTGCCCGCGAGGCTGCGGAAGCCCTCGATGACGCGGTTGCCTGCGACGCGCATCGCGACGACGGGGCCCGACTGCATGAACTCCACGAGCGGCTCGTAGAACGGCTTGCCCTCGTGTTCGGCGTAGTGCTTCGCGAGCAGTTCGCGGTCGGCCTGGACGAGCCTGATGTCGACGAGGGAGTACCCCTTCGCCTCGATCCGTCGCAGGATCTCCCCCGTGAGGTTGCGTGCGACCCCGTCGGGCTTCACGAGCACGAGGGTCTCTTCGATGGCGCTGGTCATTCCTGTTCCTTCCCTGGATCGGCGGTCGCCGTCCTGTCTCGGTCGATCCGGTCTCGGTCGATGCGTGCACCGGCGATCATGCAGTACCACCACATGCCGCCGAAGAGGGCGCCGACGAAGAACATCGCAGGGTTGACGAAGCCCGAGGCGATGATGAGCGCCTGGAGCCCCCACCCGAGTGCGTAGCCCCATGCGTGGCGCAGCAGGCCGATCGTCAGCACGAGCGCGAGGATCAGTACGCCGCCCGCGACGAGCGCGACCCAGCGCGGCATGCCGAACGGGCCTTCTCCGTCGGGTGCCAGGCCCCAGACGACGAGGGCCGCGAGGAAGACCACGACGACCTCGAAGGCGAGCACGATCGACGCGAGGCTGCGCCGGACGGAGCGCCCCGCCGGGGTCGGCGCGATGTCGGCGCTCATGCGCGGCCCCAGCCGCGGTCGGCGGCGATCGCCATGGCCTCGCCGACGAGCGCGATGGATCCGGTCACCACGACGGCGCGCTGCTCGCCGTCAGCCGCCCACGCACGCGCATCGTCGAGGGCGTCGTCGAGGCGTTCGACGAGATCCACCCGATCGGCTCCCGCGACGCCGGCGAGGATGCGAGCGGCGTCCTCCGCGCCGAGGGCGCGCTCGGAATCCGGCCTGGTGACGATGAACCGTCCGGGCCTGCTCGCGAGCACGCGGGCCATCCCCTCGACGTCCTTGTCGGCGAGCACGCCGAAGACGAACGCGACCTCGGCGAAGTCGAAGTAGTCCTCGAGCGCGGCGACGAGCGACCGCGCGCCGTGCGGATTGTGCGCCGCGTCGACGATGACCACGGGATCGGCGGCGATCGGCTGGAGGCGCCCCGGGGACGTCGCGATGCCGAGTCCTGCTTCGACGACCTCGTCGGCGAGCCGCACGGCGCCGCCCCCGATGAACGCCTCGACCGCCGCGACCGCGACGGCCGCGTTCTCGGCCTGGTGACGCCCGAGGAGCGGAAGCGCGATGTCGCGGTACTCGCCCGCGAGGCCGCGGATGGAGACGAGCTGGCCGCCGACCGCGACCCGCGACTCGAGCACCCGGAACGCCTGCCCTTCGACCGCGATCGTGGACTCCGTGAGCTCCGCCGCCTCCGTGAGGACCGACAGTGCCTCGGCGGGCTGTGCGGCGGAGACGATGGAGGCGGCCGGCTTGATGATCCCCGACTTGGTGCGTGCGATCGCGGTGATGGTGGAACCGAGTCGCGACTGGTGGTCGAGGTCGATCGGGGTGAAGACGGCGACCTGCCCGTCGGCGACG
Source organism: Agromyces sp. (assembly GCA_031178025.1). Classification (GTDB taxonomy): domain Bacteria; phylum Actinomycetota; class Actinomycetes; order Actinomycetales; family Microbacteriaceae; genus Agromyces. The sequence continues at coordinate 1,854 of JAPSJU010000130.1, forward strand.
TTGGTCGAGTCCCATTCGCCGCCCATCCCGACCTCGAGCACCACGACGTCGACCGGGGCATCCGCGAAGCACGCGAACGCCAGGACGGTGAGCGCTTCGAAGAACGTGAGCGGCTCGTCCCCTGCGTGCTCGAGCTCGCGGTCGACCATGGCGATGAACGGGGTGATCTCGTCCCAGTTGCGGGCCACGGCCGCATCGTCGATCGGCTCGCCGTCGATCCTGATGCGCTCGGTGAAGCGCTCGAGGTGCGGGCTGGAGAGCAGGCCGGTGCGCAGTCCGGATGCACGCAGCAGGCTCTCGATCATGCGACTCGTCGAGGTCTTGCCGTTGGTCCCGGTGATGTGGATCACCGGTGCCGCACGGTGCGGATCGCCGAGCAGCTCCACGGCTCGCCGTGTCGGTGCAAGGCGAGGCTGCGGAGCGCCCTCGCCGACCCTGGCGAGCAGCGCCGCGTAGACGGCGTCGGCCTCGTCCCTGGCCTCGGCGTCGTCGTAGTCGTCGGATGCGTCGGTCACAGCTTCTCCAGATCCACGAGGAGGGATGAGCCGTCGCCGACCTGGCGCGCGGCGGCGCCTGAGGCGTCGGCGGACGACTGGATGTCGAGTTCGAGGGCGAGCGTCTCACGGGCGATGAGCTCCCGGTGCGCGATGGCGGCGGCCGCGCCCCCCGCGTCGAGGGTGAGCCCGAGTCGGATGCGATCGCCGACGTCGAGCCCGGCGGCCTTCCGCGACTCCTGCACGACGCGCACGATGTCGCGGGCGAGCCCCTCCGCCTCGAGCTCGGGTGTCGTCGCCGTGTCGAGGAGGACGAACCCGCCGTCGGCGAGGAGCGCGAGCGACGTCGAGCCGTCGGCCGAGCCGCCTGCCTCGAGCACGAGCTCGTACTCGCCGGGCTCGAGCGGGATGCCTCCCGCGACGACCCGATCGCCGTCCAGCGTCCAGTCACCCGAGCGCGCCGCCCGGATGGCCTGCTGCACCGACTTGCCGAGGCGCGGACCCGCCGCGCGGGCGTTCACGCTGACGCGCTTCGTCACGCCGTAGGCCTCGGCGCTCGAGTCGTCGAGGGTGACGAGATCGACGACCTTGACGTTCAGCTCGTCGCGCAGGATTCCCACGAACGGCGCGAGCGCCGCGGCATCCGAGGCCACCACGGTGAGCTTCGCCAGGGGAAGGCGCACGCGCCGGCCCGCCTGCTTGCGCAGGGCGAGCACCGCGCCGCTGACCTCGCGCACGGCGTCCATGGCCGCCACGAGGTCATCGTCGGCGGGGAACTCCGCCGCGTCGGGCCAGTCCGCGAGGTGCACGCTGCGGCCGCCGGTGAGTCCTCGCCACACCTGCTCCGTCACGAGCGGAAGCAGCGGCGCCGCGAGGCGAGTGAACGTCTCGAGCACGGTGTAGAGGGTGTCGAACGCCTCGTGGCCGCTGCCGTCGTCGTCGACGCCAGCCCAGAACCGGTCTCGCGATCGCCGCACGTACCAGTTGGTGAGCACATCGGCGAAGTCGCGCAGCTTCTGCGCTGCGAGCGTCGAGTCGAAGTCCTCCAGGTCCGCCGTGACCGAGGTGACGAGATCGCCCAGCTTCGCGAGCAGGTAGCGATCGAGCACGTCGGTGGAGTCGGTGCGTCGCCTCGCCTCGTAGCCGCCCTCGCGAGCGGTGTTCGCGTACAGGGAGAAGAAGTACCAGGTGCTCCAGAGCGGCAGCATGACCTGGCGCACGCCTTCGCGGATGCCCTCCTCGGTGACGACCAGGTTGCCGCCGCGCAGCACCGGACTGGACATGAGGAACCAGCGCATCGCATCGGACCCGTCGCGGTCGAAGACCTCGTTCACGTCGGGATAGTTGCGCAGCGACTTCGACATCTTCTGGCCGTCGCTGCCGAGCACGATGCCATGGCTGACGACGTTGCGGTACGCCGGCCGGTCGAAGAGCGCCGTCGAGAGCACGTGCATCACGTAGAACCAGCCGCGTGTCTGCCCGATGTACTCGACGATGAAGTCGGACGGGTGATGCGTGTCGAACCAGTCCCGGTTCTCGAACGGGTAGTGCACCTGCGCGAAGGGCATCGACCCCGAGTCGAACCACACGTCGAGCACGTCGGGAATGCGGCGCATCGTGGAGCGGCCGGTCGGGTCGTCGGGATTGGGCCGCGTGAGCTCGTCGATGTAGGGCCGGTGCAGGTCGGGCTCTCCGGCGGCGTTGCGCGGCAGCCGCCCGAAATCGCGTTCGAGCTCCTCGAGCGAGCCGTACACGTCGACGCGGGGGTGTTCCGGGTCGTCGCTCTTCCACACCGGGATGGGCGAACCCCAGTACCGGTTGCGGCTGATCGACCAGTCGCGCGCGCCGGCCACCCACTTCCCGAACTGCCCGTCCTTGACGTTCTCCGGCACCCAGGTGATCTCCTGGTTGAGCTCGCCCATCCGATCGCGGAACTCGGGCACCCGGATGAACCAGCTGGACACCGCCTTGTAGATGAGCGGATTGCGGCACCGCCAGCAGTGCGGGTAGGAGTGCTCGTAGCTCGCCTGCCGCAGGAGCCGCCCCTCTGCCTTCAGCAGCTGGGTGAGCGGCTTGTTCGCGTCGCTCCAGAGCATGCCGGCGACATCCGTCACGGCGGGGAGGAACCGGCCGGCGTCGTCGAGCGAGATGATGACCGGGATGCCGGCGGCTTCGCCGATCCTCTGGTCCTCCTCGCCGTACGCGGGGGCCTGGTGCACGATGCCCGTACCGTCGTCGGTGGTGACGTAGTCGGCGACGAGGATCTGCCACGCATTCTGGAGACCGTGGGCCTCGACGTCGGCGTAGTACTCGAAGAGGCGGTCGTAGGTGACGCCCTCGAGCTCGGCGCCCCGGAGCGTGCGACTCACCGCCGCCCTGGCGTCCTCGGCGGAGTCGTAGCCGAGCTCCTTCGCGTAGTTGCCGACGAGGTCGTGCGCGAGCAGGTACTCCGCCCACAGCACCTCGGTGTCGGATTCCCCTGCCCGCTCGCGCAGGACGGTCGCGTCGGGCGTGCCGTTCGGGCCCGCCGGGACGACTGCGTAGTCGATCTCGGGTCCCACGGCGAGGGCGAAGTTCGTGGGGAGGGTCCAGGGCGTCGTCGTCCAGGCGAGCGCACGCACCGCCGTGAGGCCGAGGGCCTCGGCCTTGGCGCCGGTCAGCGGGAACGTGACCGTCACGGTCTGGTCCTGCCGCATCTTGTAGACGTCGTCGTCCATGCGGAGTTCGTGGTTGGAGAGCGGGGTCTGGTCGCGCCAGCAGTACGGCAGCACCCGGTAGCCCTCGTACGCGAGGCCCTTGTCGTGCAGCGTCTTGAACGCCCAGATGACGGACTCCATGAAGCTCACGTCGAGCGTCTTGTAGTCGTGCTCGAAGTCGACCCAGCGCGCCTGCCGGGTGACGTACTCCTGCCACTCCCGGGTGTAGCGCAGTACCGAGTCCCGCGCGGCCTGGTTGAAGGCCGCGATGCCCATCTCCTCGATCTCGCTCTTGTCGGTGATGCCGAGCTGGCGCTCGGCTTCCAGCTCGGCGGGGAGCCCGTGGGTGTCCCACCCGAAGCGACGGTGCACCTGGCGGCCGCGCATGGTCTGGAAGCGCGGGAACAGGTCCTTCGCGTAGCCCGTGAGGAGGTGTCCGTAGTGGGGCAGGCCGTTCGCGAACGGCGGGCCGTCGTAGAAGACCCACTCCGACGCGCCCTGGCGCTGGTCGATCGACGCCTGGAATGTGCCGTCGGACTCCCAGAATGCGAGCACCTCGCGCTCGATGGCGGGGAAGTCGGGTGAGGGGGCGACACCATGGTCGTCTGGGGTGCGGGGGTACACGCTCGCTCCTTGCGGGGACGGATGCTCTCGCGAGGACGCCGACGACCCGATCGGGCCACCGCCGCGGTACCACCTCGCTTGCCTCGGCGTCCGACGACTCCGAAGCCCCTCGTTTGCAGGCTGTCACGGGCCCGCCCGTTCGGTTCTACTGACGGAGCGGATGCCTCTCGGCCCGCGCCCGCGTTCCTCCGAAGACTCCCCGGTGATGGCCGGATCGACGTCGTTGCCTCCAGACTACCGTGTCGATCCGCTGCGGAGCACGCTGCGGGGGGCGGGAGCCTGGCGGTACGCCTCGCTGACGAGTGCGAGCAGGGCAG
>JAPSJU010000131.1 GCA_031178025.1 Agromyces sp.
TGCTCGTGCTCGTGCTCGGCGGATCCCCGGTCCCCGGCTCTAGACTCCGGCACATGCCCGACGGACTGTGGTGGTTGCCCTCGCTCCTCGTCTTCGGCGCGACCGTCGCGGCGATCACCGGCGGGGTGGCCGCCATGCGGCGACGGGGCGCGCGGCGCGAGCAGGCGGCGCTCGAGTCGGGCCGCGCACTCGAGGTGCGCGCGAAGGGGCTCATCGTGCAGGCCGACACGGCGGTGCGGGAGGCCGATCGCGAGGTGGCGTTCGCCGAGGTGCAGTTCGGAGCCGGGGTCGCCCGGGAGGTGCGCGAAGCGCTCGAGACGGCACGACGCCGGCTGCGCGAGGCGTTCCTGCTGCAGCAGCGGCTCGATGACGCCGAGCCCGACAGCGCCGCCGAGCGGCGGAGCTGGAGCGAACGGATCATCGCGCTCTGCCAGTCGGCGATCGGCGAGATCGCCGCAGCGGATGCCGCGCTCGCGACGCGTCGGCGAGCCGAGCGGGGCGTGGAAGCCGACATCCCGGCGCTTCGCGACGACGCGGCAGTGCTGGCACGCCGTCGCTCGGACGCCGCAGGCACGCTCGAGCGACTGGGTACCAGGTATTCGCGCTCCGCGCTCGGCTCGGCGGAGGCGGCGGCCGCCCGGGTCGATGCCGCGCTCGCCGCGGCGCACTCCGCGCTCACCGACGCCGAGGGCCGGCTCGCGCGTGCGGAACCCGCCGCCGGGCTCGCCGCCGTCGCGGCCGACCAGCTCGCCCGCGCCGCGCGCGACCTCGCCGAGGTCGACGGCGCCGAATCCGAGCTGTCGGCTGCGTCGGCGGACGCGGAGGCTGCAGCCACCGCACTCGACGCGGAGCTCGCCGCGGCGCGGGCGGAACGCGACGCCCAGGAGGATGCGCGCTCGCAGGCCGAGCTCGGTGCGGCGATCGGCGCCGCGTCGCAGCTGCTCGCCGCACGCACCGCAACCGCGGGCGACCCGTTCGCCGAACGGGACCGGCTCCGCTCGGCACGCGACCGGCTGGAGGTCGCCCGTGCGTCGGCGCGCAACGCCCAGGGCCGGCTCGACGGTGCCCGGGGCGCGCTCGGCGGGGCGCTCGCGATCGCCGAGAGCCAGGCGAGGGTGGCGCGAGCAGCCGTCGAGCGCGGCGGGGGACGCATCGGCGCCGACGCGCGCACGCGGCTGGCGGAGGCGGAGCGGCAGCTCGTCATCGCCCGGCAGGAGCCCGACCCCGTCGCCGCGCTCGACGCCGCACGTCGCGCCGCCTCGCGAGCGAGTGACGCCGAGGCACTCGCCGCGTACGACCTCATGGGGCACGGTCGATAGGCGAGCGCGCCGTCGCGAGGGTGCACAACGCCTGCGTCGCCCTCGGCCCGGTCGGATGCGTCGCGCCTCCGACGATGCGCCGGTCATGCGCCGGTCGCGTTAACCTGTCGCGGTGAGCGATTCATCGGCGCCTGCCGCGCAGGGCAGATACCAGGTGCGATTCGACTGGGGTGCGGAGGGCGCGCGGCGGATCCTGCCGGGCGCACACGTCGTGGTCCTGGTGGACGCCCTCGGGTTCACGACGGCGGCCGTGCTCGCGGCCGAGCGAGGCGACCGCGCCGTGCTCGAGGGGCGCGCGGCCCCGGCGGTCGAGCAGCTCGGACTCGAGGGGGCGGTGGTGCTCGCCGCGTCCCTTCGGAATCGCACCGCCGTGGCGGAGCGCATCCTCGCACTGCAGGAGGAACGCGGGGAGCGGACGATGGTGGCGATCGCGGCGCTCGGCGGCGAGGCGGGCGGCAGCGACCTCCGCTTCAGCATCGCCGACCAGCTGACCGCGGGTGCGGTGGTGGACGCGCTCGTCGCGCTCGGCATCGATCACACCTCGCCGGAGGCCGCCGTCGCGTGCGCCGCCTACGAGGGCCTGCGGAACGCCGTCGTGCATCTCATCGGCGCCTCCGCGCGCGGCGTCGAGCTCAGCGCGGCCGGGAAGCGCGCCGAGGTGCGGCCGGCCACGGAGCGCGACGTCTCGCGAGTCGTGCCCGAGCTGCGCGACGGGGTGTTCCGCGCCTGACCGTCGCGCGCGCGATGCGCGGGCCCGGGCTCTGCCGGACGTCGCGTCAGGCGACCGCTTCGACCGCCTTGCGGGCGCGGTGGGCGCGCACCTTGGCCCGGTTGCCGCACCGCTGCATCGAGCACCACCGTCGCGTCGCGGCACGCGACGTGTCGAGGTAGACGATCCCGCACTCGTCGCCATCGCACTCGCGGATCCGCTCGGCGTTGCCGCGGTCGAACAGGTCGACCGCGTCGCGCGCGATCGTGGACAGCGCCTGGCCGACCGTCTGCACCGAGCGACCTGCCTGCCGGGAGCCGCCGGCGAGCGCCGGCGGAACGTCCGGGGTCGCGGCGTACAGGTTCACCACGTCGATGTCGACGGTGCGACCGGGTTCGCCGAGCGCTGCCGCGAGCGCCAAGCGGCCGATCGCGTCGCGCAGCGCCACGGCATCGAAGAGGTCCCGTGAGCGGGCGTCGGCGATCGCGACGGGGAAGCGCTCCCGCAACCACTCCGTGAGGTCATCGGGAGCGTGCAACCGCTCGGAGAGGCGTTCTCCGCCGACGCTGCCCGTATAGGCGAAATCGAGCGCGAACGAGCCCGAGTCGAACCACCAGCGGGCGCCCTCGGCCGTGGTGAGCCATTGCCCGACGGGGATGGAGACGGTGGAGACGGGCATGTGTCCAATCCTGTCGGTGACGGTGCCGCGGCGACTCAGCCGGCGGCAGCGCTCGCGGCCCGCCGCCGTATCGACGGCGAGATCTCGCGGTATCGCCAGTCGATGAGGTTCGACTGGTCGAAGCCGCGACGGCAGAGTCCGCAACTCAACGGGCGTTGAGGTTCACGGTAGCGGAAATGCTCGTGACCGGCCGGGCACCGACCCACCCACGGCGCGAGCTCATGGGCGACGTCGCCGTCGTGCGTTCGCCGACCGACATACCCGAGGTTCGCCGCGACCGCGGCCCATCTCGGTCCGTGACCCGCACGCGGACCCGCGATGGCGTGCGCCACCTCGTGCAGCAGGATCTGGTGGATCTCGTCGTCGTCGTAGCGGGCGGCGAGGTAGCGGGACACCGAGATGCGCTTCTCCGTGTAGTTGCAGAGCCCGGCTCGCTTCTTCGCGTTGTCGAAGCCGAAGGTCCACGTCGCCGCGTCGAGATGCAGCGCGATGAGCGCCTCAGCCCACCGACGCACCCGCTGCAGATCCGCCATGGGATGAGCGTACCGCCGCCCGCTCCCACTCGGGAGGAGCTGGACGGCCCGGGTCGGGCGGTGGAGCGACCGATGTCGCCGTCAGCCCGCCCCGAGCGGCACCCGGATGAGCCGGTCGTCCCCCGGTCGCGGCGATCCGCGCCCGTCGGTGTTGTTGGTGATCATCCACAGCTCGCCTTCGGGGCCGGCCGCGGCATCCCGGAGCCGGCCGAGCTCGCCCGCGAACCACGGCGTCGCACCGAGCGGACCGCCCGCGGTGGCCGGCGCGATCGACCAGAGCCGCTCGCCGCGGAGTGCCGCGAGGAAGAGCGTGTCGCCGACGAGCGCCAGCCCGCTCGGACTCGCCTCGGAGGTCGACCACTGCAGCACCGGGTCGGTGAAACGGGGATCGCCCGCCTGCCCCTCGACGACAGGCCACCCGTAGTTCGCCCCGGGCTCGATGCGGTTGAGCTCGTCCCAGGAGTTCTGCCCGAACTCCGCCGCCCAGAGCGCGCCCCTGGCGTCCCAGGCGAGGCCCTGCGGGTTGCGGTGGCCGAACGAGTAGGTGTGGTTGCCGAACGGGTTGCCGGGAGCCGGCTCTCCCTCGGGGGTCATCCGGAGGACCTTGCCCGAGAGCGAGGCCGGATCCTGCGCGGCGTCGCGGTCGCCGGCATCCCCGGCGGTGGCGTAGAGGTATCCGTCCGGCCCGAACGCGATGCGCCCGCCGTTGTGGTTTCCGGCCTTCGGGATGCCCGTGAGCACGTCCTCGGCGGCACCGACACCGAGCGAGCCGGGGGCGCCGGCCAGCGGCATCCGCACGATCCGGTTGTCGGATGCCGCGGTGAAGAACGCGTAGACGTGGCCGGCGGTGCCCACGTCCCCGGGAAGGTGAGCGATTCCGAGCAGCCCGCCCTCGCCGCCCGGCACCACGCCGGGCACCGTGCCGGCGACGCGGAGCGATCCGTCGGCGAGCACCTCGACGAGGTTCGCCGTGTCGCGCTCGCTCACGAGCACGCCGCCGCCCGGAAGGCGCAGGATCGACCACGGCGCGTCGAGGCCCTCGGCGATCACCTCGGGCTCGCCGGAGGGGCGCAGCACGGGCGGCGCCTCGTACGGCGGCTCGGGCGACGGCGTCGGCGTCGTCGTGGGCGCGGCCGACGGCAGCACCGACGGGGTCGGCGCGGGCGCCCCGGTGCATCCTGCGACGGCGAGGGCGACGAGCGCCGTCGCGCCGAGCGTCCACGGGCGCGAGTGCGTCGTGCGCGGCAACCGGACCACCTCCACCCCCAAGTGTGGCCGCCGCTTCGGCAGAATGGGAGCATGCGGCCTGCGATCGACCTGAACAGCGACCTCGGCGAGTCGTTCGGGGCCTGGCGGGTCGGTGACGACGAGGCGATGTTCGGCCTCGTGTCGAGCGCGAACGTGGCCTGCGGATTCCATGCCGGCGACCCGGCCACGATGGCGGAGAGCGCGTTGCGGGCGGCGCGGCACGGCGTCGCGCTCGGCGCGCATCCCGGCTATCGCGACCTCGTCGGCTTCGGCCGGCGGGCTCTCGACACGAGCCCCGTCGAGCTCGCGGCGGAGCTGCTCGCGCAACTCGGCGCGCTCGACGGCGTGGCCCGTGCGGCGGGGGTCCGCGTCCGGTACGTCAAGGCGCACGGCGCGCTCTACCACCGGCTCTCGAGCGACGAGGTCGCGGCACGCGCCTTCGCCGAGGCCGTCGCCGCATACGACCCGACCCTGCCGATCCTCGGCGCTCCCGCGAGCGCGCTCGAACGGGCCGCGGACGCCACGGGCCTCAGGTTCGCGCGCGAGGCGTTCGTCGATCGGGGCTACGTCGCCGACGGCTCGCTCGTGCCGAGGGGCGAGCCGTCGGCGATCGTCGACGACCCCGCCGCCGCCGCCGATCGCGCGCTGGAACTCGCCGAGACGGGAGGCATCACCGCCGACGACGGCAGCCGGGTGGAGCTCGCGCCCGATTCGCTGTGCCTGCACGGGGACACCCCGGGAGCGGTCGACATGGCCCGCGCCGTGCGCGCCGCGCTCGAGGGGGCCGGCTTCGAGATCCGGACGTTCGCGTGAGCCGGCGGCTCCTCCCGAGCGGCGACGCGGCGCTTCTCGTCGAGTGCGACTCGCTCGATGAGGTGCTCGCGCTGCACGACGCGCTCGCGTCCGACCCGAGGTCGGGCATCGTCGAGCTGGTGCCGGCGGCGCGCACGATCCTCATCGCCATCGACCCGGCACGCATCGCCCTCGAGACCGCAGCGACCTGGGTGCGGCGCGCCCGCACCGACGGCGGCCCGCGACCTGCGGATGCCGCCGCCGGAACCGTGATCGTCCCGGTCGTCTACGACGGCGCCGACCTCGATCACACTGCGGCGCACCTCGGGCTCTCGCCGGAGGCGCTCGTCGACCGCCACACCGCGGCGGAGTGGCGCGTCGCCTTCATCGGCTTCGCTCCAGGTTTCGGATACCTCGTGAGCGACGACTGGCCGTTCGTCGTGCCGCGCCTCGATGCCCCGCGTCCGCGCGTGCCCGCCGGGTCCGTCGCGCTCGCCGGGGCGTACAGCGGCGCGTACCCGAGGCAGAGCCCCGGCGGATGGCAGCTCATCGGGCGCAGCGACGCGCCGTTCTGGGATCCGGTCGCCACCCAGCCGGCGCTCCTCGCTCCCGGCCGGCGCGTGCGATTCGAGGCGGTGCGCACCCGAGCGCGCCCCGG
>JAPSJU010000132.1 GCA_031178025.1 Agromyces sp.
GATGTCGGTCGGCGCGCCGGAATGACGGCGGAGCCCGAGCTTGAGCCTCACCGATCGGCTCCGACCGTCGAGGCGACCACGAAGCTGCGGCCGCCGACGTGCACGACGGATCCCGCGGGCAGGTGCTCGCGGACCCACGGCTCCAGGCGGCGACGGGCACCCCCGGGCACGTCGAGGAACGTCCCGTTCTTCGAGGCGCGATCGGTCACCCAGACTCCGCGTCCATCGACGCCGAACGCGAGGTGCGTCTTCGAGATCCGCATCTGGGGATCGTCCACGGGAACGAGTTGCATGCCGTCCTCCTCGGGACCTGGTGCTGGATGGCGGCCGATCAGGCCGGACGCCCCCAGGGGCAGCCGGGTTCCGTCCTCGAACACGAAGGCGAACGACGCGGTGGTCGTCGCCGCGGGCGGCGCTGAGGGCGGGACGTGCAGCGGCGGCGGCGTCCACCCGTCGCCGCTGCCGTCGCTGACGACGCCCGAGCTCGACCGTGCCGCCGGGATGAAGGTGTGCTCGTCGAGCGGGCGGTCGGTCGCGAGGGACGGCAACCGCTGCGCGGCGGATGCCGTCGGAGCGTCGAGGGCGCGGCGCGCATGCCGGAGTGCCTTCGCATCGAAGGGGTCCAGCCCGTCGCGGACGTCGATCGCGTAGCAGCCGCCGATACGGTCGAGCCAGCTGCGCCCGCGCCGCTCGGGATCCCAGATGGAGGAGAGGAGCAGCACCGTGGGACCCGCGATCGGGAGCACCACCTGCGACGCCCAGAGGACGAGCGCGCGGCACGTCACCCGCCAGAAGCCCGGAGCGGCGAACGTCGTGGCACGGACGGAGCGGATGCCGAACGCGGACTTGCCGATCGTGCGGCCACGACGTCCGTGGACGATCAACTGGACGAGCCCGTAGACGGCCGTCGAGGCCTGGCCGACGAGGAGGAGGACGAGCGCCGGCATCGCGGCAGCCGCGTCGACCTTCGACATGTCCCCGTTCGCGGCGATGACCGGCCCGGTGAGCTGCGCGAGGCCGATGACCGTCGGGACGGCGAGCACGGCGAAGCCGGCGGCATCGGTGAGGAATGCGACGCTGCGTCGCCCGGACGGTGCCGGCACGATGCCGAGCGCGGCGGCATACGCGGGATCGGGTCGGCCGTCGGGATACAGGCCCGGGGTGGGCTCGTCGTCGACGTCACGCGTGACGCTCACTTCGCTCCTCGAGATCGGCCGGTGCAGAACACTATCGAACCGGCACGCGCTCGCGCCGTCGATGGGGACCTGTCACCATCCCCCGCACCACCCTAAGGGAGCGTGCGGGGCTCGAACGCCGCGACCGTCGCCGGCCGCGGCGCCCACTCGGGCCGGCTCAGTATCGCTGGGGCTGGGGACCCGACGCGAGCTCGCGCTCGTAGGCCTCGGACGCGAGGCGGTTGCGCTCGGTCACGGTCCGGCCGCGCGCCGCGATCCAGCCTCCGAGCCAGATGGGCACCTCGCGGGCGATGACCGCGGCGGCGATCGCGAACGGGTCGAGCCATCGCTGGCCGAGGAACTGCGTGCCTTCCTCCACCGTGAGCGTCCACGCCTGCACGGTGAGCAGCGAGCCGCCGATGTACGAGAAGTAGACGAGTACCCCGACGAGCAGGCCGAACACCGCGTAGTACCACCAGGCGCCGCGGTTCACGAGCGCGGCGAGCAGGGCGAAGCCGAGGAAGAAGGCGAGGACCGGCAGCCAGAAGACCGCGCGCGTGAGGAACTCGGTGTAAACGCCGATGCCCTCTCCGCGCCCTGCCCCGTAGAACCAGATCAGCAGGTACGCGACGCCCGCGTAGAGGAGGGCGAAGACGAGCGTGCCGATGAGGGCGACGAGCACGCCGAATCCGCGGTTGCCCCGCCTCTTGGGCGGCGTCGGCGCCTGCACGTAGATGGTCTGGGGTGCGGACGCTGGTGGGGCCGCCTCCGGCCGCGGCTCGGGTGTTCGCGTCGTGGCACCGCCGTCGCCGGCGCTGCCGGCGACCGTGGCGGACGGGATGTAGCTCTCGCGACGGGGCCCGTCCGCCGGGGCCGGCTGCGGCCCGTCGTCGGACCTCGACGCCTCGGCATCGGAGCTCGCGGGGGCCGCGTTCGCACGCCCGACCGCCTCGTCGAGGCGGGCGGTGGCATCCGGCCGGTTCCTCTCGTCGGAATCGACGGCGTCGATGCCGTCCGCCCGGTCGGATGCGAGCGTCTCGTCGTGCTCGCCCGCCGTCGACGCGGCGACGCCGTCACCAGGCCCGGCCGTGGGCTCGACGGCCGGCTCGCGCTCGACATCGTCGCGCGTGCGTTCCGGCTCTGATCCGGGAGTGGTGCTGCTCATGTCCGCGCTCCTTCCGGGCACCCTCGCACCCGCGATGGCTCACTGTAGCAACGCACGAGTGCCGCATCGCGGTGCCGCGCGGGGCGTCGCTCAGCCGAAGATCGTGGCCACGATGTCGTGCGTGTACCCGTCGGCGACGACGTTGCTCCACCGGGTGGCCGACCAGATGCCGTCACGCAGGAAGTGCGACTCCCCCGAGTCGCCGGCATCCGACCGCCACTCGATGACGCAGCGCGTGCCGTCGAGCTCGGGGTAGCACGTCTGCCCGGCTCCGGCGAGGTGCGCGACCATCGATGACTCCTGGGCGGGCGTGAGGCTCGCCAGGTTCGTGATGATGCCGACATCGCCCCCGCCGTTCGAGCCCACCCAGGCGCACGTCAGCTCCGAGGTGGCCTCGAGCACGGTGACCGCGCCGGCATCGTTCGACCCCCAGAACGGGCCGCTGCCCGGGGTGTCCGTCCACGGCGGATTCAACGCCAGCCCGCCGAGCTCGACCGCCCAGTCCCGGGTGTACGCCTCACTGCAGGATGCGGGGATGCCGGTGGCTCCCGGGGCCTCGGACGCCGGCGGCGTTGCGGCCGGCGTCTCGCTGCTCGGCGGGGCCGCGACATCCGTCGCCGTCGCGCTCGGAAGGGGGCGGCCGGATTCCTCGGCGCCCGCGCCGCCGACCGATGCGCCGATCGTCATGCCGGCGAAGACCGCGATCGCGATGAGGAGGACGGCGGCTCCCACGGACATCCAGAACAGCGGCCGGCGGAACACGGACGGGCGGGGGTTCGGCTGTGCCTGCGACAACGCGGTGCCTTTCACTGGGGCGAGGTCCATGGATGCTACCGCCCGCGCTCCGCCGCGCGCCACCGGGCCACCCCGACGTCGGGTGGCGCCGAGCACCCCGCCCGGGATACGCCGAAGGGCCCCGGATCGCTCCGGGGCCCTTCGGGATCCCGAGTGGCGGAACGCTGTCGCGCCCCGCCACCCGATCGCGGCGACTAGCTGTAGTTGCCGGGGGTGAAGTCGTCGCTCGAGAACGCGTCGAAGTCGACGAAGCTGAGGTCGCCCTCGGCGAACGCCGCGTCGTCGGCGAAGATGCGGTTGGGGTACCGCTCCGCCTTCGCCTCCTCGGTGGCCTCGACCGTGACGTTCCGGTACCGGTTCAGGCCGGTGCCGGCGGGGATCAGCTTTCCGATGATCACGTTCTCCTTGAGGCCGACGAGCGGGTCGGACTTGCCCTCCATGGCGGCCTGCGTGAGCACGCGGGTCGTCTCCTGGAAGGACGCGGCCGACAGCCACGACTCGGTCGCGAGGGAGGCCTTGGTGATGCCCATGACCTCCTGACGCGCCGAGGCCGTCTTCTTGCCCTCGGTGAGCGTCGCCCGGTTGATCTCGTTGTACTTCGACCGGTCGACCAGCTCGCCCGGCAGCAGGTCGGTGTCGCCGTGGTCGACGACGGTGACCTTGCGGAGCATCTGGCGCACGATGACCTCGATGTGCTTGTCGTGGATCGGCACGCCCTGCGAGCGGTACACGTCCTGCACGCCGTCGACGAGGTGCTTCTGCACCTCGCGGACGCCCTTGACCCGGAGGACCTCCTTCGGGTCGACGGTGCCGACGATCAGCTGCTGGCCGAGCTCGACGTGCTGGCCGTCCTCGACGAGCAGGGTCGACCGCTTCAGCACGTTGTAGGCGATGGGCTCGTCGCCGTTGTCGGGCGTGAGGATCACCTTGCGCTGGCGCTCGGTCTCGTCGATCGTGATCCGGCCGGGGGCCTCGACGATCGGCGACGCACCCTTGGGGGTGCGTGCCTCGAAGAGCTCCTGCACGCGGGGAAGACCCTGCGTGATGTCGTCGGCCGAGGCCGAACCACCGGTGTGGAAGGTGCGCATCGTGAGCTGCGTGCCGGGCTCGCCGATGGACTGGGCCGCGATGATGCCGACGGCCTCGCCGATGTCGACGAGCTTGCCGGTCGCGAGCGAACGGCCGTAGCACTTCGCGCACACGCCGACGGCGGACTCGCAGGTGAGCACGGAGCGCACCTTGATCGACTCGACGCCTGCCGCGATGAGCTTCGCGATGAGCACGTCGCCGACGTCCTCACCGGCCTCGGCCACGACCTCGCCCTTCGCGTCCACCGCGTCGGCGGCGAGGCTGCGGGCGTAGACGGCGTTCTCGACGTTCGGGTCGCGGACGAGCTCGCCCGAGGCATCCGTCGTCGCGATCGGCAGGTCGAGACCCCTCGTCGTGCCGCAGTCGTCCTCGCGGATGATGACATCCTGCGAGACGTCGACGAGACGACGCGTGAGGTAGCCCGAGTCGGCCGTACGGAGGGCCGTGTCGGCCAGGCCCTTGCGGGCACCGTGCGTGGCGATGAAGTACTCCGCCACCGACAGCCCCTCGCGGTACGAGGAGATGATCGGGCGCGGGATGATCTCGCCCTTCGGGTTGTTCACGAGGCCTCGCATGCCGGCGATGTTGCGCACCTGCAGCCAGTTACCACGTGCACCCGACGTGACCATGCGGTTGATGGTGTTGTCGGTCGGGAAGTTCTCCTGCATGGCCTTGGCGACCTCGTCGGTGGCCTTGGTCCAGATCTGGATGAGCTCCTGACGACGCTCGAGGTCGGTCGTGAGACCCTTCTCGAACTGCGACGTCACCTTGGCCGCCTGCTTCTCGTACCTCGAGACGATCTCGCCCTTGTTCGGCGGGGTCACGATGTCGGAGAGGGCGACGGTCACGCCGGAGCGGGTCGCCCAGCGGAAGCCGGCGTCCTTGATCCGGTCGAGCGTCGCCGCGACCTCGGTCTTCGGGTACCGCTCGGCGAGGTCGTTGACGATCGCCGAGATCTGGGTCTTGCCGGCCTGCGCGTTGAAGTACGGGTAGTCCTCGGGCAGCGCCTCGTTGAAGAGGGCACGACCGAGGGTCGTCTCCATGAGGAACGGCTTGCCCTGCACGAAGCCCTCGGGCTGCTGGCCCTCGGCGAAGTGCAGCCCCTCGAGGCGGATCTTCACCGTGGCGCCCAGGTCGAGCGCGATGTCGCCGGGACGGTTCTGGTCGAACGCGAGGATCGCCTCGGCGATCGACGAGAATGCACGACCCTCGCCGGCGGCGCCGTCCTTCTGCGTCGTCAGGTGGTGCAGGCCGATGATCATGTCCTGCGAGGGCAGGGTCACCGGACGGCCGTCCGACGGCTTCAGGATGTTGTTCGACGCGAGCATGAGGATGCGGGCCTCGGCCTGCGCCTCGACCGACAGGGGAAGGTGCACGGCCATCTGGTCACCGTCGAAGTCCGCGTTGAACGCGGCGCAGACGAGCGGGTGGAGCTGGATGGCCTTGCCCTCGACGAGCTGCGGCTCGAACGCCTGGATGCCCAGGCGGTGCAGCGTGGGCGCACGGTTCAGCAGCACGGGGCGCTCGCGGATGATCTCCTCGAGCACGTCCCACACCTGCGGGCGCGAACGCTCGACCATGCGCTTGGCGGCCTTGATGTTCTGCGCGTGGCTCAGGTCGATGAGGCGCTTGATGACGAACGGCTTGAAGAGCTCGAGCGCCATCTGCTTGGGCAGACCGCACTGGTGCAGCTTCAGCTGCG
>JAPSJU010000133.1 GCA_031178025.1 Agromyces sp.
CTTGGCAGCGGCATCCGCGCGTCCTACCCTCGGCACATGCGCGTGCTCCTGAAACTCACGCTCGACTGCACGCCGGATGCCGCGTGGCGGGCGCTTCGGAGCCCCGCCGTGCTGCGCGAGGTCGTGGCGCCCTGGCTCGACTTCTCCTCGCTCGAGGAGGGCGGCCTCCCGACCGTCTGGCCCGAAGGGCAGCACCGGGTGCGCGCGCTCGCCTTCCGCCGCTTCGCGGCCGGCGAGGAACTCGTCGACGTCAGCTACCCCGGTGGCCTGCCGAGCGGGGTGCGCATGCTCCGCGACGGGGGCGGCGCGCTCACCGGCCCGCTCGCCCTGTTCGAGCGGTGGGACCACCGCATGGCCGTGTCGGCACTGCCCGACGGGCGCACCCTGTACCGCGACCAGCTCCTCGCCAGCGCCGGTGCGCTCGACCTGGTCGCCTGGTATCCCACCTGGGCGTTCTGGCAGTGGCGGGGGATGCGCCTCAGGCAGCTCGCCCCGGGCTGGTCGTACGACCCCCCGGGCACCGCCGACGCCGAGGCGGCGGCGGCAGCCCGCGCGGCCGGGGCGCGTGGCGCCGCGTGAGCGACTCGATCGGCGCCCTCCAGCTCGCGGACTGGCGCCGCCGGGTGTTCGGCATGTATGCCGGCGTGCGGCAGTTGAGCGTGCACGACCCGTCCGCCGGTCACGAGTTCTGGAAGTCGGCGCGCGACGAGCTCTTCGCGGGGCATCCGCAGTCGCCGCTCCTGCCCGACGACCGGGCGCGGTTCACGGGACTCACGGTGCCGCGGTACGACGCCGACTGGCGGTTCGAGCTCGAGGTGCGTCGCGCTGCCGAGCCGCACCGGATCACCGTCGACAGCGCAACCGACGGACCGATCCCGTTCTCGCTCATCGGCACGGTGCGCATCCCCGCGCTCGGCACCCTCGACGTGTGGCGGCTGGCGAGCTACGGGGGCGGCCTGTTCCTGCCGGTGAAGGACGGCCTGGCGGGAGCACCGGGCGGCACCTACGGCGGAGGTCGCTACCTCCTCGACACCGTGAAGGGCGCCGACCTCGGGTCCGGCGCCGCCGAGGACTCCCTGGTCATCGACTTCAACTTCGCCTACAACCCGTCGTGCGCCTACGACCCCTCGTGGTCGTGTCCCCTCGCCCAGCCGGGCAACACCATCAGCGAGGAGATCCCCGTCGGCGAGCGGATGCCACGCTGATTCCGGCGCGTACAGGGCGCGTGCAGGGGCATCCGCTAGAGTGGGTGACGGCGGATGCGATGAACGCGCCGCCTGCGTCGTAGAAACGCTTCCGGGAAACTGCCCAGTGCAGGCACCCGTTGACTCTCATACGGCGAACGGATGCGCCGCCCGGCGCCTTCGCCACATCCCACCGTCGGGTCCGACACGCGGCTGCGCCGCGATGCGACCAGCGGTGATTCCTGCCCCGAAAGGCACCAGTGACCGACACCACCTTCAGCACGCTCGGCGTACCCGCACCCCTCGTCGCGGCCCTCGCCGCCGATGGCAAGGACTCCCCCTTCCCGATCCAGGTCGACACCCTGCCCGACACGCTCGCCGGACGCGACGTGCTCGGCCGTGGCAAGACCGGCTCCGGCAAGACCCTCGCCTTCTCCATCCCCATGGCCGCGCGACTCGGCGGCGCCCTCGCCGGCGGCAAGCGCCGACCGGGCCGCCCCCTCGGCCTCGTGCTCGCACCGACCCGCGAGCTCGCCACCCAGATCGACGCGGTGCTCGCACCGCTCGCCGCCGCGTACGGCATGACGACGACGACCATCTTCGGCGGCATCAGCCAGAAGCGCCAGGTCGACGCGCTCCGCGCCGGCGTCGACATCGTCGTCGCCTGCCCCGGCCGCCTCGAGGACCTCATGAAGCAGGGCTTCGTGACGCTCGACGCCGTCGAGATCACGGTGCTCGACGAGGCCGACCACATGGCCGACCTCGGCTTCCTGCCCGTCGTCACGCGCATCATGGACAAGACGCCGCAGGGCGGGCAGCGCCTGCTCTTCTCGGCCACGCTCGACAACGGCGTGGACAAGCTCGTCAAGCGCTTCCTGCAGAACGAGGTGCTGCACTCGGTCGACGAGGCCACCTCGCATGTCGCCGCGATGACCCACCACGTGTTCGACGTCGACGACGTCGACCAGAAGAACGAGCTCATCACGACGCTCGCCTCGGGCACCGGCCGTCGCATCCTCTTCATGCGCACGAAGCACCACGCGAAGAAGCTCGCCAAGAAGCTCACCGACCAGGGCATCCCCGCCGTCGACCTGCACGGCAACCTCTCGCAGCCGCAGCGGGACCGCAACCTCGCCGCCTTCGGCGACGGCTCGGTCAAGGTCCTCGTGGCCACGGATGTCGCGGCGCGCGGCGTGCACGTCGACAACGTCGAACTCGTGATCCACGTCGACCCGCCCATGGAGCACAAGGCCTACCTGCACCGCTCCGGACGCACCGCTCGCGCCGGCAGCGAGGGCGACGTCGTCACCATCTGCCTGCCCGCGCAGAAGCAGGACCTGAAGACGCTGCTGCGCAAGGCCGCGATCACCGTGACGCCCCAGCGCGTGACGGCGTCCTCGCCCGCCGTGACGAGCCTCGTCGGCGACGTGGCCCCGTACGTGAAGCCCGCACCCCGGGTGCTGCAGCCGCAGGGCGGCGGCGGTCGCTCGCAGGGCGCGAACGCCCAGCGCAAGCGCACGGCTCGCGACGAGCGCTCCGGCGAGGCGCGCCAGGGCGAGTCGACCGGGCGCAGCCGCGGTCGCGGTCGCGGGCAGGGCCTCGGCCAGTCCGATGTCGCCCCCGCGACGCCCCGTCGCGACCGTTCGGGCCGGGTGAGCGAGACGAAGGCGCACGCCCCGAAGCAGGGCGGCGGCCAGAGCCGCGGCGCCCAGACGACCGGCGGCCAGCGCGGTGCATCCGCTCGCACGGGGCAGGGCAAGCAGCCCCTGCGAGTCGGCAGCCTCGTGTCGCCGTCGCGCGACGCACGCCAGAACCGGCGCGCGCAGGGCTGACGATCGGGGTGCCCCGATGCACCCGCCGAACACCGAACTGCGGCCCGCGAGACCTTTCTCGCGGGCCGCAGTCGTGCGGTCGACGGACGCCGTTCGCCGCCGCTCCGCACGCTCGATTTCGCCACGCGAGCGGGCTGGCTTAGTCTCTCGACATGAGCACCGAAGTTGTTGCCGATGTCGTCGTCCGTCCCATCCGGGATTCCGACGTGGAGGCCCTTGGCCGCGTCCACGCCACCTGCTGGCACGAGACCTACGACCACCTGATCAGCGCCGCGGCGTTCGAGAACCTCTCGCCGCGGCGCATGGCCGAACTCTGGAACCACTACGCCGAGCGCGGTGAGGAGTACTCGCAGTTCGCCGCCCTCGTCGACGGTGAGATCGTCGGCTTCGTCGGCGCCGGCCCTGCGCGCGACGAGAACCCGCCCCGCCCCCGCGAGCTCTACTTCCTCTACCTGCTCGACGCCTACCACGGCACGGGAATCGGCCAGAAGCTCTTCGATGCTGCGGTCGGCAGCGATCCGGTGTACCTGTGGGTGGCCTCGGACAACCCCCGTGCACATCGCTTCTACACCCGCAACGGCTTCACCCTCGACGGCGCCGAGCAGGTGCAGCCGTTCCTCGGCGAGGAGATCCACGAGGTGCGATTCGTGCGCTGACCCGGCCGGCCGGCCCCTTCCCTGCTTCGACCGGCCTCGCTAGCGTGGCATCGTCGACGTCCTGCGTCGACGGATGCCACGAGGGAGCCGCATGACCGTCACCGCCCACCCCGCGCTCGACGCACTCGCCGCCCGCCTCGGCGGCCGTCTCATCCGCCGTGGCGACGAGCGCTGGGATTCGGCGCGCGCTCCCTGGAATCGCGCCGTCGAGCAGCGGCCGATCGCCGTCGCGACTCCCGCCGACGTCGCCGAGCTGCAGGCCGTGCTCGCGGCGGCGCGGGCCGACGGCGTGCAACTCGCGGTGCAGCCCGCCGGGCACGGCGCGTCGAGGGATCTCGAGGGCGCGGTGCTCGTGCGCACGACCGCCTTCGACACCCTGTCCGTCGACACGGACGCGCGGACCGCCCGCCTGGGCGCCGGCGTGCCGTGGGGGCGGGTACTCGGTGCCCTCGAGGGCACCGGGCTCGTCGCCATGGCGGGGTCGAGTCCCGTCGTCACGGCGACCGCCTTCACCCTGAGCGGGGGCCATTCCTGGTTCGCCCGGTCGTTCGGGTTCGCGTCGAGCTCGCTCCGGGCCGTCGAGCTGCTCACGGCCGACGGACGGCATCGCTGGGTGCGCGACGCCGACGAGCCGGAGCTCATGTGGGCCATGCGCGGAGCGGGCGGGGCGTTCGGAGTCGTCACCGCCATCGAGATCGACCTGCACGCGGCGCCGGCGCTCACCGGCGGGCGGCTCGTCTTCGCGGCCTCGGATGCCGCGGCGGTGCTCCGCGCGGTGGTCGAGGCGGGCCGTGTCGCGCCGCAGGCGCTGGGCCTGCACGCGTCGGTCGTCCGCATCCCGGACATCGAGCAGGCGCCGCCCGAGCTGCGCGGCACGACCATCGTGACCGCCGAAGCCGTCGAACTCGGCGCCTCGGCCGAGGTCGCCGCGGTGCTCGACCGCATCCGGGCCGCCGGCGCGGTGATCGCCGACACGATCGGCCCGCTGGATGTCGCCCGGCTCGGCACGGTGGCCGACGAACCGACCGATCCGATGCCCGGGTTCGGCTGGTCGACGCTCGCGCGTCTCGACGACGCCGCGCTCGACCGGCTCCTCACGGCGTGGGACTCGCCGGAGGGGCGACCGGTCATGGGGCTCTCGCTCCGCGTGCTCGGCGGTGCCCTCGCAGCCGAACCGGCCCGTCCGGGGATCGCCGGCGCCGTGCAGGAGCCGCACCTGGTGAGCGGCCACGCGATCGGGGTGCCGGAAGCGGCCGAGGGCGTGCGCCATGCGTTCGCGGCGCTGCGGGCGGCGCTCGGCACCGCCGCATCCGACCGCACCTTCTGCACCTTCCTCCAGCCGGGCGACCCGTACTCGGCGGCGTACGCACGCACGGGCGTGGTGCGAGCGGCGCGGGTGAAGGCGACGATCGATCCCGAGGACCGGTTCCTCGGCAACCGCGATCTCGTCTAGGCGCGCCGCGATACGGTGATGCGATGAGCGTTCCCGTGATCCTCGACGTCGACACCGGGGTCGACGACGCCCTCGCCATCCTGTTCGCCGTGCGGCATCCCGGCATCGAGGTGCTCGGAATCACGTGCGTGGCGGGCAACGCGCCGCTCGCCCAGGTCGTCGACAACACCCTGCGCGTGCTCGACGCGGCCGAGGCGCCCGAGATCCCGGTCGCCGCCGGAGCGGTGCGGCCACTCCTCGAATCGCCCCGGTCCGCGTCCCACGTGCACGGCGCCGACGGCCTCGGCGGCGTCTCCCTGCCGCCGACGACCCGCCGTGCCGAGCCCGTCGGCGCGGTCGAGCTCATGCGGCGACTCATCCTCGAGCACGACGAGCCGGTCACGCTCGTGGCGCTCGCCCCGCAGACCAACCTCGCACTGCTGCTGCGCACCTACCCCGAGGTCGGCGCCCGGATCGAGCGCATCGTGTTCATGGGCGGGTCCGCGAGCGTCGGCAACGCGACCGCCGTGGCCGAGTTCAACGTCTGGCACGATCCCGAGGCAGCGGCGATCGTGCTCGATGCCGGCGTGCCCTGTTACATGTACGGGCTCGACGTGTTCAACCACGTCGCCGTCGAGCACGACGTGGCGGTCGCGCTCGAGCGCGGCGACGATCGGCTCGGCCGAGTCGTCGGTGCCCTGCTCGGCCATCGCATCGCACGGTCGGACGGCGAGTCCGCCGAGTACACGGGCCTCATCGGCGACGCCGGCGCCGTCTGCTCGATCGTCGACCCCGCCGCCCTCCGCACCGAGGT
>JAPSJU010000134.1 GCA_031178025.1 Agromyces sp.
AACGCCGAGAGCCGTCGCTCAGCGGTCTGCCGGTCGAGCCCGGTGAGCTGACGCGCCCGTCGCTCGGCGACGGTGAAGGCGTTGGCGCGCTCGATCTCGGGGTCGAGGTGATCGACGGCGGCTCGCGCGGCCGCGGAATCGACGCCCCGGCGAGACAGCTCCTGCATGATGGCGCCGCTTCCCCTGCCGCGCCTGGAGCCGTTCACGTGCACGAGCTGCTCGGCGAGTCGTGCGTCGTCGAGATAGCCGAGCCGCTCGTAGCGCTCGATCCACTCCTCGACTTCATCGTTGTCGAGACCGTGTTCGATGAGGACCGCTCGCACCTCGGCGATGGAGAGCGCAGATCGGCGCAGCCGGGAGACCACGAGCCGATCGATGCGGTCATCTCGTTCGGGGCCGGTCTCGGCAGGCGCTGTCTCCTCGCTTGCGTCGCCGACAGCGCCGAGCCGGCCGGCGGGGGTTCGCCCTCCGGTGCGGTCGCCGCCGCTGCGACGGTCGCGCTCGGTTCGGCCCCACCTCGACACGCCCGCCCTGTGCGCCTGCTGAGGCTGGCCGGAGCGCGAGTCGCGCTCATCGGCGTCCGTCGGCACGCCCGTTCGCGCGGAGTCGCCCGGAGTCGCCCACGGCAGGTACGAGACCGGGGCGAGCCGTTCTGATGCGTCGCTCATGTCGTGCGTCTCCCCGGTCTCGTCTCGAATGATCAGGCGCCCTTGCGCCCGAGCTTGCCCGTGATCGACTCGACGTTCGACGGTGCAGCCGCTGCGGCAGTGGCGCCCGTCTGCCCGATACCGAGCTTCACGAGGATCTTCTTCTCGATGTCGGCCGCGATGTCGGGGTTCTGCAGCAGGAAGTTCCGCGCGTTCTCCTTGCCCTGCCCGAGCTGATCGCCGTCGTACGTGTACCACGCGCCCGACTTCTTCACGATGCCCTGGTCGACGCCGTAGTCGATGAGGCTGCCTTCTCGGGAGATCCCGATTCCGTAGAGGATGTCGAACTCTGCCTGCTTGAAGGGCGGCGCCATCTTGTTCTTGACGACCTTGACGCGCGTACGGTTTCCGACCGCCTCGGTGCCGTCTTTCAGGGTCTCGATGCGGCGGATGTCGAGCCGGACGGACGCATAGAACTTGAGCGCCTTTCCGCCCGCGGTGGTCTCGGGGCTGCCGAAGAACACGCCGATCTTCTCGCGCAGCTGGTTGATGAAGATCATCGTGGTGTTGGTCTGGTTCAGGCCACCGGTGAGCTTGCGAAGCGCCTGGGACATGAGGCGTGCCTGCAGGCCGACGTGCGAGTCGCCCATCTCTCCCTCGATCTCGGCGCGGGGCACGAGCGCGGCGACGGAGTCGATCACGATGAGGTCGATCGAGCCGGATCGCACGAGCATGTCGGCGATCTCGAGCGCCTGTTCGCCGGTGTCGGGCTGAGAGACGAGCAACGCGTCGATGTCGACGCCGAGCTTCTTCGCGTAGTCGGGGTCGAGCGCGTGCTCGGCGTCGACGAATGCCGCGATACCGCCGGCCCGCTGTGCGTTGGCGATCGCGTGAAGGGTCAGCGTGGTCTTACCCGACGACTCCGGCCCGTAGATCTCGATGATGCGGCCGCGGGGAAGCCCGCCGACGCCCAACGCGACGTCGAGCGCGATGGAGCCCGTGGGGATGACTTCGACCGGAGCGCGATCCTCGCTGCCGAGCCGCATCACCGAACCCTTGCCGAACTGGCGGTCGATCTGCGCGAGGGCGTTCTCGAGCGCCTTCTCGCGGTCTGCTGGTGATGCCATGGTGGACTCCTTCGATGCTCGGTTCGGCTGCCTCTAGGCTGTCGTTCCACGTGTGGGCCGTGACCCTCGGCGTCTCGCGACAAGGCGGTTGCGGTGTGTTCCGACGCATCGACCGTATGACCGGCCACCGACATCCGTCGCTCGGAGAGGTGGGATGTGGTGAGATTCGTCGTCGCTCCTGCTGTCGAGGACGACTCTATCCGAGGAACCGAACGGATGTTCGAAGACGCGCCCGCGTGTCGAACACGCCTTCGGGGTCAACCTGAGCGCCGTTGACCCGGCTCTCGGCGACCGACGCCGTGCCGACGCGACTCCGGGACATCGGTGGCATCGCACAACGCGAGCCAGACCTCGCGCGGCGACACGCCGTCTGCGAGCGCCTCACGCGCGGTCCTTCCTTCGAGTGTCGGCAGCACGAGGTCGTTGACGACCACGCCGCCGTACCCGCCGCCGAACTCCTCGTCGACGGCGACCTGGAACTCGCTCAACTTCATCGGTCGTCTCCGGACATGCGATCGGCCGGTCCGAGGACCGGCCGATCGTCTGGGATGTCGTGGGTCAGCGGACCATCATGTCCGCGTCGAACTCCGCCACGAGCTCGTCGGGCAGGCTGTCGGGAACGACCGACATGCCCTCGAGCACCGCGATACGGTCGCCGACCTCGTGCATGATCACCGAGATGGGCGTGTCGAGCGCCTCGGCGACGGACGCGAGGATCTCGGACGAGGCCTCCTTCTGGCCGCGCTCCACCTCGCTGAGGTAGCCGAGCGCGACGCTTGCCTTGGAGGCCACCTGACGAAGGGTGCGCCCCTTCTGCAGACGGAAGTTCCTCAACACATCGCCGATCTCCTGTCGAACCAGAACCATCGGGAACCTCCTTCTCTCTGCCTGCGGCTCCGACGGAACCGGAAACGGGAGGGTCAGTCTAGCCGATCCTCTTGGCTTCCAATCTAGCGTTGCACACTGGGGCTTTCTTGTGAATCAGTGTCATGTAACAGGGTGCTCACGAAGCGTATTCCGCCGCCGGGCGCCGACGTCGAAGCGACGACCGTCGGGCTGCGGCCCGATGCGCGACGGCTCACCTGAGCGAGGTGATCGCTCCGGCGGTCAGATGCGCGCGATCCGCGCGAGCGTCGCTTCCAGCGCCGCCTCCACCGAGGCCTTCCGGATCGCCGCTCGATCGCCGCGCAATCCGAGCGCGATCGCCTCCACGCGTCCTGCGAACGAGATGCCGACGAACACCGTACCCGGCGCCTTGCCGTCCTGCGGGTCGGGTCCGGCGACGCCCGTCGTCGCGAGCCCCACGTCGGCGGGTCGGCCGTCGACCGCCAGGGACTCGCGGACGCCGTCGGCCATTCGCCGCGCGACCTCGGGATCGACGGCGCCCACGCGCTCGAGCAGCGCCCCCGGCACGCCCAGGAGCGTGCGCTTCACGCCCGTGTCGTAGGCCACGACCCCGCCGGACACCACCTTGGAGGCTCCCGGAATACGCGTCAGCTCCGCCACGACGAGGCCCCCGGTGAGCGACTCGGCGACCGCGATGCGCAGGCCGAGTCGGGTGAGCTCGGCGATGAGCCGTTCTGCGACATCCGAGCCGGATCCGCCGAGCCCGGACTCCGGCATGCGTCCGTGGGATTCGGCTCGGTTCACGACGCCCTCGATGCGCCGGCGAGGCGGATCGCGTCGCGCACGTAGAGGAGTCCCGACCAGACCGTCACGGCGAGCGCTGCTGCCATGAGCAGCCAGTTCGCCCAGACGATCCAGTCGCCCACCAGCCGATCGAGCGGCACGAGGAAGAAGGAGATCGCGACCGACTGCACGACCGTCTTGAGCTTGCCGCCCGAGGACGCGGGCACGACGTTGCCGCGACCGAGCTCCACCAGCCGCCACGCCGTGATGCCGACCTCTCGCACGACGATGACGATCGTCACCCACCACCACAGCTCGCCGAGGATCGACAGGCACACGAGCGCACCGCTCGTGAGGAGCTTGTCGGCGATCGGATCGAGGATCTTCCCGAGGTCCGTGACGAGCCCGCGGGAACGGGCGATGTGGCCGTCGATGCCATCGGTGGCGATCGCGATGATGAACAGCGCCGCGGCACCCCATCGGAGCCAGCCGTCGCGTCCGTCATCGGCGAGGAGCATCCAGAAGAAGGCCGGTGCGAGGAGGATCCGCACGACCGTGATCGCGTTGGGAAGGTTCCAGTTCGCCGATCGTGCGTGGCCGTCGGCGGAGGAGATCATAGGGCCAAGGATAGCCGCACGGGCGGAGCCGGGCCGTCGCCGACGGGGTGCGCGCGACGATGACGCGGCCGGCTCAGTCCCGGCCGGCGAGTCCCCAGGCGTCCTCGTCCGGCTCGCTCTCGACCTGGGGCATCCCCGCACTCGCCCGGGCGACCGGATCGTCGTCGTAGCGTTCGTCGGGCCCGCCGTAGACGTCGGCGGGGTTCGACGCGGCGGCGGAGGCCGGGGGCTTCGGCGCGGCCGACGGGCCCGCCGGCTCCTCGCCGCGGAGGCGAGCGAGCACGCCCGGCAACTGCTCGACGGTGACGAGCACGTCGCGCGCCTTGGAACCCTCCGACGGGCCGACGATCTCGCGGGATTCCAGCAGGTCCATGAGCCGACCGGCCTTCGCGAAGCCCACGCGCAGCTTCCGCTGGAGCATGGACGTCGAGCCGAACTGCGTCGAGACGATGAGTTCGGCTGCCGCGAGCAGCAGCTCGAGGTCGTCGCCGATGTCCGAGTCGATCTCCTTGCGTTCCACGACCGCGGCGACATCGTGGCGGTACTCCGGGCGGGCCTGCCGGGTGACGTGCTTGACGACCTTCTCGATCTCGCCCTCGCTGACCCAGGCGCCCTGCACCCGGATCGCCTTCGACGCGCCCATGGGGAGGAAGAGGCCGTCGCCCTGGCCGATGAGCTTGTCGGCTCCCGGCTGGTCGAGGATGACCCGGGAGTCGGTGACGCTCGTGACGGCGAACGCCAGTCGCGATGGCACGTTCGCCTTGATGAGACCGGTCACCACGTCGACGGACGGGCGCTGGGTCGCCAGCACGAGGTGGATGCCCGAGGCCCGCGCGAGCTGGGTGATGCGCACGATCGAATCCTCGACGTCGCGGGGCGCGACCATCATCAGGTCGGCGAGCTCATCGACCACGACGAGGAGGTACGGGTACGGCTTGAGCTTCCGCTCGCTGCCGGCGGGAAGGATGATCTCGTCGTTGACGACGGCCTTGTTGAAGTCGTCGATGTGGCGGAATCCGAACGACGCGAGGTCGTCGTACCGCATGTCCATCTCCTTCACGACCCACTGCAGCGCCTCGGCGGCCTTCTTCGGGTTCGTGATGATCGGCGTGATGAGGTGCGGCACGCCCGCGTACGGAGCGAGCTCGACGCGCTTGGGGTCGATGAGCACCATGCGCACGTCGGAGGGCTTCGCCCGCATCAGCAGGCTCGTGATCATGGAGTTCACGAAGCTCGACTTGCCGGAGCCCGTCGACCCGGCCACGAGCAGGTGCGGCATCTTCGCGAGGTTCGCGACGACGTAGCCGCCGCCGACGTCCTTGCCGACGCCGATCGTCATGGGATGCTTCGCGTTCGCGGCCGCGCCGGAGCGGAGCACGTCGCCGAGCGTGACGATCTCGCGATCCGCGTTGGGGATCTCCACGCCGATCGCGCTCTTGCCCGGGATCGGCGAGAGGATGCGCACCTCGTTCGACGCCACGGCGTACGCGAGGTTCTTCGAGAGTGCGGTGACGCGTTCGACCTTCACGCCGGGGCCGAGCTCGATCTCGTACTGCGTCACCGTCGGGCCGCGTGAGAAGCCCGTCACCTTCGCGTCGACGCCGAACTGGTCGAGCACGCCCGTGATCTGCCGCACGACGTCGTCGTTCGCCGCCGAGCGGGTCTTCGCGGGCGCGCCGGCGGCCAGGGTGGAGGCGGCGGGGAGGTTGTACGGACGGTCGGGCTCGGATGCCGCCTCGCCACCGTCGAGCCCCGCGCCCGCGTCGCCGACCACGGCCTCGGCATCACCCGGGTCGTCGAAGACGGCAAGCACGCCCGTGGCGCCCGCATCGTCGCCGCGCAGGCCGGTGCCTCCGCGCGGCACGTCGCCCGTGAACTGCTG
>JAPSJU010000135.1 GCA_031178025.1 Agromyces sp.
CGAGGAGGTGCTGGCCGCGGCATCCGCCATCGTCGAGGCCTTCGCCGCGACCGACGGCGACCGGTACTTCGCCACGTTCGCACCCGACGCGACCTTCGTGTTCCACACCGAGCCCGAGCGCCTCCGCGACCGTGCCGCCTACGAGCGCATCTGGCGCGAGTGGCTCGCGAGCGGATGGCGCGTCACCTCGTGCACCTCGAGCGACCAGCTCGTGCAGACCTTCCCGGGCGGCGCGGTGTTCAGCCACTCCGTCGCCACCGAGGTGCAGACGAGCGACGGCGCCGACGCCTACCGCGAGCGGGAGACGATCGTGTTCCGGTCGGATGCCGCCGGGCTCGTCGCCATCCACGAGCACCTGTCCCCCGTACCCGACACCACGCCCTGACCCGGGCGCCGACCGAGCCCCGACCGAGGAGAACAGCAATGTCGCTCTACACCCGCCTCGAACGCCACCTCGAGGAGCACTCCGACGACGCCGGCCCGGTGCGCGGCGCCTTCGGCCTCCGCCGCATCGGCATGATCTGGCTGGCCGCCAACCTCGTCGTCACGACCCTGCTCACCGGCACCCTCTTCGTGCCGGGCGTCGACTACGGCCTCGTCGTGCTGCTGATCATCCTCGGCACCGTCGTCGGCGCCGCCGTCCTCGTGACGGTCGGCAGCATCGGCACGCGCACCGGGCTGCCCACGATGGCCCTCACCCGCGGACCGTTCGGCACGCGCGGGAGCCTGCTGCCCGTCGCCGCGAACGTCGTCATCCTGATGGGCTGGAGCTGGGTGCAGGCGATGCTCGCCGGCATCGCGCTCGACTTCCTGGTCGCCTCCGTCACGGGATTCTCGGCACCCGTGCTCTTCGCGGTCATCTGCCAGACCATCGTGGTGATCCTCGCCATCTTCGGCCACGAGGGCATCGCGCGGGTCGAGCCGTGGCTCGCCGTGCTGATGCTCGCGATCATGGCCTACATCTTCATCGTCGCCTTCACGAGCTTCGCGCCCGCGGAGTACGCCGCCATCCCCGTCGACGACTCGATCGGCTACACGCCGATCCTCGTGCTCGACGTCGTCATCGCGACGGCGATCTCCTGGACGGTGCTCTCGGCCGACTTCAACCGCTTCGCGACCTCGACCCGCGCGGGCATCATCGGTTCGGGCGTGGGCTACTCGCTCTCGACGATCCTGGCCATGGTGCTCGGCGCGACGGCGATCGGCTACGTCGTGCTCTCCGGTGACGAGGCGATCCCGTTCGACCCGGTGACGATCGTGACGCCGTTCGGAGCACCTCTCGCAGTCGTCATCTTCCTCTCGGTCATGGCGACGAACACGATGGTCGTCTACGGCATGGTCACGACCATCGTGAACGCCGTTCCCGGCCGCGCCAAGCTGAAGTTCCTGCCCACGGCGCTCATCGTCGGCGTGATCTCGATCATCGGCTCGACGTTCTTCGGGCTCCTGAACCAGTTCACGGCGTTCCTCGTCACGATCGGCGCCCTGTTCGCGCCGGTGTTCGCCATCATGATCGCCGACTACTACATCGTGAAGCGCGGGGTCTACACCGAGGACATCCTGCGCGAGCGGGAGGGTCGCTACTGGTACCTCGGCGGCGTGAACTGGACGGCGATCGTCGCATGGGCCGTCGGCGCCGTCGGCGCCTACCTCTGGACGTACGTCTGGCCCACCCCGATCGGCGCGACCATCCCCTCGTTCGTCGTGACGTTCGCGCTGTACCTGCTGCTCTCGCTCCGGGAGCGCGCGGGCAACGCTCCGGCGCAGAGCGTGCACCTCGCGGATGCGCCGGCCGCGCGAACCACGAATGCGTGACCTCAGCCATCCGCTCGGCTCCCGGATGCAGGTCTACCCGGGCGATCCCGGCGTGGAGTTCGCGCCGGCGCTCGAGCTCGACCGCGACGGCGCCGCCGTGACGGCCCTCCATCTCGGCTCGCACACCGGCACCCACGTCGACGCCCCCTCCCATACCGTCGCCGGCGGCCGCACGCTCGACGCCGTCTCGCTCGACGAGCTCGTCGGGGACGCGCTGATCCTCCGGGTCGAGGGCCTCGCCGATCGGGAGGTGGTCTCGGTGCCGATGCTCGGCGAACTGCCCGAGCGCGTGCCGGCGATCGTCGTCCTGGACACGGGGTGGGCGCGGCACTTCGGCACCGAGCGGGCCCTGCGGCATCCGTCGCTCGACCCGGCCGCGGCGCGCCTGCTCTCCGAACGCGGCATGCACGTGCTCGCCGTCGACACCCTCAGCCCCGACCCCACCGATGCCGAGGGCACGAGCGCGTTCCCCGTGCACGACATCGTGCTCGGCGGCGACGGCCTCATCGTCGAGAACCTGACCGGCCTCGACGGACTGCCGTCGCGGGTCCGGATCGGGGTGTTCCCGCTGCGGCTCGCGGTCGACGGGGCGCCGGCGCGGGCGGTCGCGTTCGTCGACTGACGCGCCGCCCGGCGGCCGCTCGGCGCCGCTCGGGCACGCTACTCGCGCGCGGATCGGGTCGCGATCGCCTCGTCGACCCACTGCGGCACGACGATGGTCGCAGGCCCGTGCCGCACCTCGTCGAAGAGCGGCGTGATCTCGCTCGCCGCGAGGTTCAGCTCGACGGTGTGCGCGCCCGCCGCCGCCGCGGTCATCACGAATCCGGCGGCGGGGTGGACCGCACCCGAGGTGCCGATCGCGACGAACACGTCGCACGCGAGGAGCGCCTCGTCGATGGCCTCGAGTCCGTACGGCATCTCGCCGAACCACACGACATCGGGGCGGAGCATCCGCTCACCGCAGCGGGGGCAGGGCGGACGCTCGATGAGCGGCGCCGTGACCGAGGATGCGGCGCCGCAGGCCGTGCACCGCGCCCGCAGCAGCTCGCCGTGCATGTGCACCACCCGGCGGCTGCCGCCGCGCTCGTGCAGGTCGTCGATGTTCTGCGTGACGACGAGCAGGTCTTCGCCGAACACCGCCTCGAGCCGGGCCAGGGCGAGGTGCGCGGGGTTCGGGTCGGCGAAGGCGACCGCGTGCCGGCGTGCGTCGTAGAAGCGCAGCACCGTCTCCGGATCGCGGGCGAACGCCTCGGGCGTGGCGACGTCCTCCACGCGATGACCGTCCCAGAGTCCGCCCGCATCGCGGAACGTCGGCACGCCGCTCTCCGCCGAGATGCCGGCACCGGTGAGCACGACGAGTCGCATGCCTCCATTGAACCGCGTGCCGCCGATTCCCGCGTCCCCCGCCTCGGGCGGCGGCATGATGGGAGGCACGGATGCATCCAGCCTCCGCCGAACCCACGATCGGAGCATCCATGGCCCGCGACCACGCCGGCACCACGGCGGTCATCACGGGCGCGAGCTCGGGACTCGGCGCGGAGTTCGCCCGCACGCTCGCCGCACGCGGCGCGAACCTCGTCCTCGTCGCGCGCCGCGAGGGGCGTCTCACCGCGCTCGCCCGCGAGCTCGAGACCTCGTACGGCGTCGCGGCGGACCCCGTCGCGCTCGATCTCGCCCGACCCGACGCGGCCGTCGAGCTCACCGCGTCCATCCGCGAGCGCGGGCTCACCGTCGACTCGCTCGTGAACAACGCCGGCTTCGGCATGCACGGCGCGCTGGCCGAGGCCGACGCGGCGCGGCTCGACGAGCAGGTGCGGCTCAACGTCGCGGCGGTCGTGTCCCTGACGCGCGCCTTCCTTCCCGAGATGACGGCGTCGGGACGGGGCATCCTCGTGAACCTCTCGAGCGTCGCGGCGTTCCAGCCGGTACCCCTGATGGCGGTCTACGGCGCCACGAAGGCGTTCGTGCTGAGCTTCACCGAGGCCGTCGCCTTCGAGACGCGCACGAGCGGGCTCCGCGTCACCGCGCTCTGCCCCGGTCCCACGCGCACCGAGTTCTTCCGGGTCGCCGGCACGGAGCATCGGAGGCGCGCGTACGAGACGCCCGCGCAGGTCGTCGCGACGGCCATGCGCGCCCTCGATGCACGACGCACGCCGGCGACGATCGTCTCGGGGCGCCGGAATCGCGCCATGGCCCAGGCCGCCCGGATCATGCCGCGTTCGATCGTCGTTCCGCTGACCGGGCGGATCATGGCGGACTGAGGACGTCGCGACGAGCGCCCGGCCCCATCCGCCGCTAGCGGTCGGAGCGCGGGCGCACGAGCACACGCAGCACGACGAACACCACGAGCGCGACCACGGCGACGATCGCGAGCTTCACGACGAACCAGACCACGCTGAAGACGAGCTCGACGAGGAACCATGCGATGACCACGGCGACGACCACGCCGAGCACGGTCCACAGGGTTCGGTTCATGCTCCGAGGCTAGCCGAACCGCGGGCGCCGGTCGTTCACCGGGCGGATACGCTGGAACCGCGGCGGCTGCCGCGGCATCCGTTCCCGGGCACCTGGAGGCACGACCGTGTACGACCCGACTGCGAGCGTTCCGGCGTTCCATCCCGAGACGACCGCGATCATCGCCGGCCGTCCTCCGCACGAGCCCGACCAGCCGATGAGCGTGCCGGTGCACCTCACGTCGACGTACGTCGCGGGGGGCGAGCTCGAGTACGGCCGCTACGGCAACCCCTCGTGGACCGCGTTCGAGGACACGCTCGGGGCACTCGAGGGCGGTCGCTGCGTGGCGTTCGCCTCGGGCATCGCCGCGATCGCCGCCGTGCTGGACCTCGTCGAGCCGGGAGGCACGGTCGTGGCGCCGCGGCACTCCTACACGGGCACGGTGGCGCTGCTCGACGAGCTCGAGGCCACCGGCAGAGCCCGCGCGGTCTACGTCGACATCACCGACACCGACGCGGTCGCCGCCGCGAGCCGGGGCGCCGCCCTCGTGTGGTTCGAGTCGCCGACCAATCCGGCGCTCGAGGTCGCCGACATCCCCGCGATCGTGGCCGCGGCGCACGCGAACGGCGCGATCGTCGCCGTCGACAACACGTTCGCGACGCCGCTCCTGCAGCGTCCGCTCGAGCATGGCGCCGACCTCGTCGTGCACTCGGCGACGAAGTACATCTCGGGACACAGCGACGTGCTCATGGGCGCGGCGATCGCGGCGTCGGACGAGCACGTCGCCGCGCTGGTGAAGCGGCGCTCGCTCTTCGGCGCCATCCCGGGTCCGCTCGAGACCTTCCTGGCGCTGCGTGGGCTGCGAACGCTCCCCGTGCGTCTCGAGCGGGCGCAGTCCAACGCCGCCGAGCTGGTGCGCCGCCTGGCCGGCCACGCCGCGCTCGAGGAGGTGCGGTACCCGGGTTTCGGCGCGATCATCTCGATCGTCGTGCGGGGCGGGGCGGAGCCCGCGGACGAGCTCGTGCAACGCACCCGGTTGTGGGTGCACGCGACGAGCCTCGGCGGCGTGGAGTCCACGTTCGAACGGCGCCGCCGCTGGCCGAGCGAGCAGCCGACGATCCCCGAGGGGCTCGTGCGGCTCTCGGTCGGCCTCGAGCACATCGACGACCTGCACGGCGATCTCGCGCAGGCCCTCGACTCGCTCGGCTGACCCCGGGCGCCGCTCGCCGACGGCCGTCGGCCGCTCAGCCTGCTCGCTCGAGCAACCAGTCCATGGCGTCGGGAACCGTGTCGAGCACCGAGATGTGGCCGTCGTCGAGGCGCATCCAGAGCTGCGCGCGCGGAAGCCTGCCCAGCATCCACGAGGCGTGTCGACGGGGGACGATGCGGTCGCCCTCCCCCTGCACGAGGAGCACGGGCGCCGTCACCTGTTCGAGCTCGAAGCCCCAGGGCGAGGCGAACGCGACGTCGTCGTCGACGAGTCCGCCCGTGCCGAACGCCGACGCTCGCTCGACGTCCGCGCCGAGCGACGCCCACCGCCCCCCGAGCGCGGCGATGTCGGCGGCGAGGAACTGCTCGGGGTCGAACGTCTCGGACTCGGCGAAGCGCGCCCGCGCGTC
>JAPSJU010000136.1 GCA_031178025.1 Agromyces sp.
GCGAGCTCAACTCGGGCGACCACGTGCACGTCGACTTCAGCGACGGGGAGTTCGTGTTCACGACGACGCAGCGGGCGCTTCCCGTGGGCGTGGGCGTGAACGCGGGTGCCGCGATCGGCACGGGGCCCGTGAGCCCCGACCTCGCGGCCGCCTCGGGCGACTAGCCGAGACGATCGACGGGGCGGATGCTGCGGCATCCGCCCCGTCGTCGTTTCCCGCATACGATGATCGGATGACCGACTTCTCGGTGCGCCGGGCGCGCACGAGCGACGTGCCGAAGATCATCGCGCTGGTCGAGCCGCTCGTGTCGAGACGCATCCTCCTCGGGAAGGAGCGGGTCGACCTCTACGGCTCGGTCCCGGAGTTCCGGGTGGCCGAGGCGAGCGACGGCCGGCTGATCGGCGCGGGCGCGTTGCACGTGATCTGGGAGGACCTCGGCGAGGTGCGCACGCTGGCCGTGGACGACGCGTGGCTGGGCAGGGGCGTCGGACACGCCCTGCTCGACGCCCTCGAACACGAGGCGCGCGAGCTCGGCCTCACCCGGTTGTTCTGCCTCACGTTCGAGGTGGAGTTCTTCGCCCGCCACGGCTTCGAGGACATGGGCTCCGAGACGGTCGACCCCGAGGTGTACGCCGAACTCGTCCGCTCGCACGACGAGGGCGTCGCCGAGTTCCTCGACCTCGCGCGGGTCAAGCAGAACACGCTGGGCAACACGCGCATGCTGAAGCACCTCTGAGAGCGCGTCCGGCGCGCCGAGCGGATGCCGCGGCGGGCGGCGTCCCGGTCGTACCCTGTGTGCATGTCGACGAATCCATCACCGGCACGGCGGCTGCCACCGCAGGTGTACCGGCGTCGACGCCTCATGGTGCTCCTGGGCCTCATCGCGGTGATCGTCGCGATCGTGCTGGTCGTCGTGCGTCCGGCGTCGGGCCAGGGCGACGAGGCGGACGCCGACGGCGAGAGCGGCGCGGCGCAGTCGGCGAGCGCCGATGGGGAGACCGCCGCAGAGGAGACGCTCATCCCCACCGAGCCGACCGCGGCCGACGGCGACGCCTGCACCGATGCCCAGGTGCACGTCGAGGCCGTGACCGACAAGACGGTCTACGAGCCGGGGGAGCAGCCGCAGCTGTCGGTCACGATCACCAACACCGGGAGCAACGTCTGCGTGCTGAACGCCGGAACGAACGCGCAGGTCTTCACGATCACGAGCGGCGACGAGCAGTACTGGATCTCGACGGACTGCCAGGTGGATCCCATCGACGCCGAGGTGTCCCTGGCCCCGAACGCCCCGATCAGCTCGAGCGCACCCATCGTGTGGGATCGCACTCGCTCGAGTGTCGACTCCTGCGAGGGCCCACGCGAGGCGGTGCCGGCGGATGGCGCGTCGTACCACCTGGCCGTCTCGGTCGACGGGTTCTCGTCGGCGACGACGAGGCAGTTCCAGCTGTACTAGCCGATGCGCCACTCCGATACGGCCACCGCGTTCCTCTCGCGCGGCGCCGCTCCTGTCGCGCCGCACGGTCGTGTCGTGGCGATCCGGGGCTTGCGAGTCGCGTAGCGTGAGCATGGACGTCCGTCAATCCCAAGCGCCGAACCCATCCCCCATCTATACATGGAGAGGCACAGTATGCGAGGAGGAGCGAAGCGAATGACCGAACGGGCTGACGGACACGCGAACGACGCTGCGAACCTCGTGAGTGATCGCGAAGCGGGCAGGTTGCTTCTCGCCTTCCTCGCCGCGGTCATCCTCGTGCTCGCCGCAGCGACCCTGCCGTTCGGACCGACGCTGCCGGAGAGCGGCGGCGAAGCGGTCGTCACGCATGACAGCGAATCGGGCGAGATGCAGCGCACAGAGCCTCGGCTGAACCGCTGACGGCTGTCGTCGCAGGTGAACCGCTGACGGTCGCCGTCGGAGCGCACTCGATCGCCGAGGTCGAGCGCCCGGGGGGCTCGCCCGTCGACGGGGTCGCCGTCGTCCTCGACGACGCCCCGGGCGTTGCGCAGCCCCCCGGCATGTCCACACTACGAATCCCGTCGCCTTCTGCAGAAGGGACTTGACAGTCGAACGGCGCCCAGCACGCCCCTGCCCAGGTCGGATGGAGCCGCCGAGCATCGAATCGGCGCTTCCGCATCGTCGGATGACATCGCACCGCCGAAGGCAACCCCCTAGGTGAAGCACGATGCCTCACGTAGCGTGCGTGCATGAAGCACATGACGTTCGCCGACAAGAACCTGCTGGTGGGTGACGAGGCCGCCGACCTGATCCTCGAGTATGCGGCGATGCTCGCCCAAGCGGGCGACGCCGACACGGTTGAGGTGGCGGCCTACGGCGCCGACGGTGATGCGGTGCGCGCGACGCTCCTGCTCGCCGAGGGGACGCCCCTCATGTCCGAGACCACGCACAGCGATCTTCCCGAGCCCGACAACGCCGACACGATCATGTACGTGCGCGAGCAGGTCATGCGCCGCTCCTCACCGCCGACGGCGCAACCGACCGACGTCACCATGCCCGCCAACTACGAAGACCTCGAACTGTAGCGGGAGGCTGCGCGGCGCCCGGTTCAGATCGCGTGGGGAAGCGCCTCGACGGCCGGCTCGGGCGTGAGCATCAGCACTCCGCTCACCCCGGCGTTGATCGCGAGTGCTTCGACCCAGTCCCGGTTCACGACCGGACGGCGGTTCCCGTGATACACGAACTGGATCGCCGTGTACGGGTTCAGCCACATCGTCACGGTGCGGTCCCCGTCGCCCAGGCTCAGCGCGAAGCACTCGCCCCGACGCAGCTTGTCGACGATCACGAGCTGCAGGTGATTGAGCGCGCGGTCCTCGATCTCGATCGCGCGGGCGTCGTCGTAGATGAACTGGCCCATCGCGGCCACCTCCCGCCGATCATCACCTCGAAGCGGATGACACGCGCACTCGGCCGGTGCCCGGCGGGCCGCTCGGACGAGCAGCACCGGGACCATGCACCTTGTCGCTAACGTACCCCCGGCCGCGCGACCTGTCGAGGGCGGGCCGCGATGTCACAGGTTCGCCGGCGGCGGATGCTTCCCGGCCCGCGGCATCCGGTGGGTAGCCTTGGAACATGGCAGGCAAGGCACGGAGAACATCCACGGACGAGCCGGTCGAGTTCCGCTCGCAGGCGCTCGCGGAGGCGCTCGAACGGCAGGACATCGCGGCGGTCGCCCTCGCGCTGCGGCACGGCAACACGGTCGTGCCGCTCGTGAAGCCCGGACCCCGGGACAGCCCCCTCGACGGTGGTGAGGTGTGGACGTATCGCGACCCTCGCACGGGCGAGGTGGCGCTGCTGCTCTTCAGCGATGCGGCCAACAAGCCCGCCAACCTGCCGCCGGCGGTCGGACTGCAGAGCCCCGCCTGGCTGCGCTCGTTCCTCACGCGTCACGCGTCGACGATCACGACGGTGTTCCTCGACATCGCCGGGCCGCACCCGATGCAGGCGCCGCCCGGCGAACTGCTGCGGGCGCTCGAGGCGTAGCGTCAGAAGGCGGCGTCGAGTTCGCGTTCACGACTGGAGGTGGCGGCGATCATCGCCCGCTCGACCGCGGCGTGCACGCTGCCGGCCTCGACGTCGAGGATCGTCGTGTAGCCGAGGCGGCGAGCCTCGCCCTGCCGTTGCCGCGCCGACGTCACCGGTCGGACCTCGCCGGCGAGGCTGATCTCGCCGAAGGCGGCGAGCTCGTGGGGTACCGCGCGATCTCGCATGGCGGAGGCGATCGCGACGGCGATCGCGAGATCGGCGCCCGGCTCGACCAGCCGCACGCCGCCGACGGTGGAGACGTACACGTCGTGGTCGCCGAGTTGCCGCAGGCCGGCGCGTCGTTCGAGCACCGCGAGGATCATGGCGACGCGCGACGGGTCGACGCCGTTGACGACGCGACGCGGCTGCGGCGCCTTCGTCGCCACGACGAGTGCCTGCACCTCGACGGGAAGGGCGCGTCGGCCCTCGAGCGCGACGGTCACGCAGGTGCCGCTCACGACGTTGCGGGATCGGCTGAGGAAGAGGCCGGAGGGGTCGGGCACCTCGGAGATGCCGTCGCCGGTCATCTCGAAGCATCCGACCTCGTCGGTCGGGCCGAAGCGGTTCTTCAGGGCGCGCACGAACCGAAGCGACGTCTGCCGGTCGCCCTCGAACTGGCAGACGACGTCGACGAGATGCTCGAGCAGGCGTGGCCCCGCGATCGTGCCGTCTTTCGTCACGTGGCCGACGAGGAGCACGGGAAGCTGCCGCTCCTTCGCGACCCGGATGAGCGTCGATGCCACCTCGCGCACCTGGCTCGGTTGGCCGGGCAGGCCGTCGGACAGCGACGACGACACGGTCTGCACCGAGTCGACGATGAGCAGCTCGGGGGAGACCTGGTCGACCTGCCCGAGGATGGTGGCCAGGTCGGTCTCGGCGGCGAGGTACAACTCGTCGTGCAGCGCGCCCGTGCGGCCGGCGCGCAGCCGCACCTGTGCGACGGACTCCTCGGCGCTCACGTACAGCACGCGACGACCGGTCGCGGCGACGCGGGCCGCCACTTCGAGGAGCAGCGTGGACTTGCCGACGCCGGGTTCGCCGGAGAGCAGGATCGCCGCGCCCGCGACGATGCCGCCGCCGAGCACGCGGTCGAACTCGCCGATTCCGCTCGGTCGGTGCGAGGCGTCTTCGGTCTGGACGTCGCCGATGGGTCGCGCGACGCGCGCGGCACTCGGCACGACGGCCTGCAGGGTACGAGTGCTGCCCGTCTGCTCGGCGACGTCGACGACCGTGCCCCACTGCTGGCACTCCGCGCAGCGACCGGCCCACTTGACGGTGCTCCATCCGCATTCGGTGCAGCGGAACGCGGAGGTGGGCTTGGCCATGTGTCGAGCCTAGGCGGCGCCCCCGACATCCCCCGCTGATCCGGCATCCGGTGTCGGGAACCGCTCGACCAGTTGCGCGGCGAGCGACGGCGCGAACGCGTTCGCCCAGACGCGGTAGCCGTGGTCGTTGGGATGGAACATGTCGATCGCGAACTGGGTGAGGATGCCCGCGATGCCCTGGTGCTTCGTCGTCGCGTGCAGCGGCACGACGGTCAGTCCGTGCTCTCCGGCCACGCGCCGCACGATGCCGTTGGCGACCGACACCTTGCGTTCGTTGCGCGGCAGGTAGAAGTAGGGCAGGTCGGCGACGAGGGCGTGGGGCGGCAGGGTGCCGAAGATCGTGCGGATGCCGCGCTCGAATGCGATGGGATCCCAGCGGGCGATGTCGTTCGCTCCGATCGCCACCGTGACGATGTCGGGGCGCAGCTTCGCGAAGCGGGGGAGCTGGTCCTGCACGGCGAGCTCCACCGTGGCGCCCGAGACGCTCAGGTTCACCACGCGCACCGTACGCCCGGTGATCGCGCGGATCTCCTCGGCCAGCACGCCGACGTAGCTGCGGTCGGGGGCGCTCGCGCCGATGCCCTGGGCGGCGCTGTCGCCGATCGCCACGTACAGCAGCTCGCCGCGCACCTTCGCGTGGTCGCGCCACCACTTCGAATGCACGGGGAGCGTCTCGTTCAACACGAGCGAGTTCGCCGCCAGACGGGCGCGGAACCGGCGCCATCCGCCAACCATGAGGGCGGCCGACGCGGCGAGCAGCACGGCGACGACCGCAGCAGGCACGAGACGAGGAGAGGTCACCACGTACCCGACCGTAGGAACCGCCGCTGAACGCCCGCTGAAGGCGGCGGGGCGTCGTCGGCCGTTTTGGCCGTCGTCGCGATCTCGTCTAAGATCGTCCTCGGTACCGTGTCCGAGCGGCCGAAGGTGCAACTCTCGAAAAGTTGTGTGCGTGAAAGCGCACCGTGGGTTCAAATCCCACCGGTACCGCCAC
>JAPSJU010000137.1 GCA_031178025.1 Agromyces sp.
CTCCCGCGCGCAGCTTCGCCGACTCCAGCGCCCGCTCGATGGCGAGGTCCGTGTCGGATCCGGGTTCGATGTGCCGATCGCTCATTGGAATGCCCCCTTTGCGAATCCATCGTAGACGCGAGCGGTCAGGAACCTCCACGCGGAAGCCGTCGAGCGCCGGGGCGGTGCGATCAACCGTCGCTACATGTTGATCATGTGGCCGCTCAGGCCGTGGAACGCCTCCTGCAGCGCCTCGGAGAGCGTCGGATGCGTGTGCACGTTGCGGGCGAGCTCGAGCGCGCCGAGATCCCACTTCTGCGCCAGGGTGAGCTCGGGCAGCAGCTCGGACACGCTCGGTCCGATCAGGTGGCCGCCGAGGAGCTCGAGGTACTTCGCGTCCGCGATGAGCTTCACGAAGCCGACCGGCTCGGCGAGGCCGTGCGCCTTGCCGTTGGCCGTGAACGGGAACATCGCGACCTTCACGTCGTAGCCCTCGTCGCGCGCCTGCTGCTCGGTGAGGCCGAAGCTCGCGACCTGCGGGTTGCAGAAGGTCGCCCGTGGCATCATCCGGTAGTCGCCGAGCGACATCGTCTCCGCGCCGCCGATCGTCTCGGCCGCCACCACGCCCTGCGCTTCGGCGACGTGGGCGAGCATGAGCTTCGCCGTCACGTCGCCGATCGAGAAGATGTGCGGCACGTTGGTGCGCATGAACTCGTCGATCGCGATGGCGCCGCGGTCGGTCAGCTGCACGCCCGTCGCCTCGAGGCCGAAGCCCTCGACGTTCGGACTCCAGCCGACGGCCATGAGCACCTTCTCCGCCTCGATGGAACCGGGCTGCCCGTCGGCGCCCTCGTAGGCGACCGTGACGGAGGAGCCGTTGTCGGTGACCGTCTGCACCTTCGTCGAGGTGAGGATCGGCACGCCGAGCTTGCGGTACTGCTTCGTGATCTCCTTCGAGACGTCCACGTCCTCGTTCGGCAGGGCGCGGTCGAGGAACTCGATGATCGTCACCTCGACGCCGTAGTTGCGCATCACGTAGGCGAACTCCATGCCGATGGCGCCGGCGCCGACGATCGCGATCGATCGGGGCAGCTCACGGCTCATGATGAGCGTCTCGTAGGTGACGATGTTCGGGCTGAGCTCGACGCCCGGCAGCAGGCGCACGCGTGCGCCGGTGGCGATGATGGCGTTGTCGAAGGTCACCGTCTCGGTGCCGCCGTCGGCCTTGGCCACGTCGAGCGTGTTCGCGTCGCGGAAGGTGCCGCGACCGTCGTACTCGGTGATGCCGTTCTTCTTCATGAGGTAGTGCACGCCCTTGACCCGCCCTTCGGCGACCTGGCGGCTGCGGTCGAACGCGACGCCGTAGTCGAAGCTCACCTCGCCCGAGATGCCGAACGTCGCGGCCTGCGTGTGGAACGTGTGCGCGAGCTCCGCGTTGTGCAGGAGCGCCTTCGAGGGGATGCATCCGACGTTCAGGCACACCCCGCCCCAGTACTTCTCCTCGATCACGGCGGTCTTGAGTCCGAGCTGGGCGGCGCGGATCGCGGCCACGTAGCCGCCGGGACCCGCGCCGAGGACGACGACATCGAAATGGCTGGTCATTGCGCCAGCCTACGGCGCGGGCTCCTCGCCACGCGAGGGCCCGGGCTCCTCGCCACGCGACGGCTCGGGCCGCAGGGCGAGGCCCCGCGTCACGAGCACCAGCAGCATGACGGCCCCGGCCAGGATCCCGATGTCGGCGACGTTGCCGATGAACCAGTCGGCGTAGGCGATGAAGTCGACGACATGGCCCTGGCCGAATGCCGGGGCCCGCAGCAGGCGGTCCAGGAAGTGCGTCGTCGCACCGCCGAGCAGGAGCCCGAGGCAGACCGCCCACGCACGGGACCGCACCCGCCAGACGAACCACGCGGCGACCAGGACGCCGATGCCGGCCAGGATCGTGAAGACCCAGGTGACGTCCGCCCCGAGCGAGAATGCCGCGCCCGGGTTGTACACGAGCTGGACTCCCAGGAGGTCGCCGAGCAGTGGTGTCCGCTCGCCGGGCGTGAGAGCCTGCTCCGCCCAGGACTTCGACAGCTGGTCGATGCCGAGCAGGGCGGCGGCGATCGCCGCGGCGATCCACGGCGCCCCGGCGCTCCACCGCTGCTCGCGGTGGCGCACGTGAGCGCCGGCCGCGTCCCGTTGCGGTTCCCGGCCGGGCTCGTCCGTCGGCTGCTCGCTCATCTCGTCCATCCTCGCAGCCTCCCCGCCCGTACCCGACCGGTTCGGCGCACCTCGCCGAGCGCATCCACGCCTGCCTGCTGGCGACCGGTTCGGCACTCCCTATGATCGGTGTACCGGAAGGAGGAGGACGAACGTGAGGGCACTGACGCTCGCGGCCGCGCAGCGCGCACCGCTTCCCATCGGCACCCCGGCCTCCGCACTCGCGGCCGACGTCGCCGAGACGTGTGCGCTGCATCCCGAGCTCGACCTCCTCGTCTATCCCGAACTGCACCTCTTCGACCCTCCCGGCGAGGACGACACCGCCCGCACCGAAGCCCTGCGGGCGTCGGCAGTCGCGCTCGACGGAGATCTCGTGCGCGAACTCGGCGCGATCGCGCGAGCCGCCGGAGTCTGGCTCATCCCGGGGAGTGTCTGCGAGCGCGGTCCGAGCGGCGAGCTCTTCAACACGGCGCTCGTGTTCGACCCGGAGGGCGAGCTCGTCGCGAGCTACCGGAAGGTCTTCCCCTGGCGGCCGTTCGAACCGTACGACCCGGGTGATCGCTTCGTCGTCGTCGACCTGCCCGGCGCCGGCCGCATCGGCATCTCGATCTGCTACGACGCGTGGTTCCCCGAGGTGACGCGTCATCTCGCATGGATGGGCGCGGAACTCGTGGTCAACATCGTCAAGACCACGACGCCCGACCGGGAGCAGGAGGTCGTGCTCGCCCAGGCGAACTCGATCGTCAACCAGACCTTCACGCTCAGCGTGAACTGCGCCGGCCCGATGGGGCGCGGTCGGAGCCTGCTCGTCGACCCGGAGGGCGCCACCCTCGCCGAGCTCGATGACGACCGCAGCGACACGTTCGTCGCCCGGATCGACCTCGACCGGGTCACCGAGGTCCGACGGGTCGGCACGGCGGGCTCGAACCGGATGTGGGAGCAGCTCCGCGCCGACGACGCCCCGATCGCCCTTCCGCTCTACGGGGGCGAGATCGCCCCATCCCGCTGGCGTGTCGGAGCGCCGGCGCAGAGGGTGGCGCCCAACGGCTGATCGGGTGCGAAGCCGGGGAGGATGAGGAACGTCGCACTCGCCGTCGGGATCGCGAATGCCATGAGGTCATCGGTCTCGTCGAGGCGGTGCTGGGTCTGGACGAACGTGCGCAGCTCGCGCTGGAAGCTCGTGAACATCAGCCCAGCGTCGCGGCGGCCGGAGTCGTCGTCGAGTACGCCGTCGTCGAAGGCGTAGCCCCGCCGCAGCATCAGCGCGCTGCCGGTGAACGACGGATGCGCTGCCCGCACGTGCGAACGGGCCGGAAGCACGAACTGCCCGTCGGGCGTCTTCGCGAGCAGGTCGGCCTCATCGTCCGGTCCGCCACCCGAGAGCGGCGCCCCGTCGTGTCGGCGGCGACCGACGATGGCCTCCTGGCGCGCCTCGGGTTCGGCACGGAACCTGCCGGTGTCGAGGCGCAGTCGGCGCACGACGCAGATCGTCCCGCCGGCCAGAGGTCCGTCGGCGATCCAGACGTGCTCGTCGAGTTCGCGGTCGCCGTGCGGCACGATGATGCCATCGTGGAAGCCCAGCGGATTGCGCGTCACCGTGCCGCGGCTCGGGCCGCGGAACAGGCGCTGCGACCATCGGACGGCTGCGTCGGCGATGCCGCCGGTGAGCCAGCGGATCGCACGATCGGCATCGTTCGGATCGCTGCTGTACGCCACCAGCAGCAGGTCACCGCCGACGCGGTCCGCACGCAGCCCCTCATCGGAGGCGAATCGCGGCAGCTCCTCGCCGCCGGGCAGCGAGGGATCGACGAGGCCCACCAGGCGCGGACCGAGGCCGACCGTGACGGTGAGATCGCCGGGACCGTCGGGAAGCTCCGCCCGAGCTGCATCGCCGGCCGAGCCGTCCTCCGGCCTCGTGAGGGCGGTGATGGCGAGGCCGAGCGCCGCGCAC
The DNA here is from genome assembly GCA_031178025.1 of Agromyces sp. Lineage (GTDB taxonomy): Bacteria > Actinomycetota > Actinomycetes > Actinomycetales > Microbacteriaceae > Agromyces. Next base: position 4,133 of record JAPSJU010000137.1, read on the forward strand.
ACGGCTCGGACGTCTGCCGGGAAACGAACACCGGCGAGGTCCAGTACGACCATGACCCCGTGCGGTTGCGGGGTCGCGGGCCTGGCGATGCCCGCCTGGTGCGCGCCGTGCGGCTCGACGCGCCGGCTGCCCGGTTCCGTCTCGGGCAACGCCGGGAGTGCGGCGGGTTGCGCCTCCGCGACCGCCCAGCCTCCAGCCACGCCCGCGGCGGCGCCGAGCCCGGCTGCAGCGAGGCCGCGCAGCACGTCCCGGCGCCCCGGGGTGCTCATCCGGCTGCCCCGCTGCCGGTGAAGGCTCCGGCGAACTGCACGTCGCCGCCGTCGCCGAAGTCGATCGCGGTCCAGTCGGCCGATCCGCCGATCCGAGTCTCGAGCCGCCGCAGCAGCCCGTCCCGGTCGACCCAGTAGCGGACGGTGGCGTCGCGGCCGTCTCCGACGGCGGTCTCCGGGTCGTACGCGTGGTCGGAGGTCGGTCCTGCCACGACATCGACGGGTTCGCCGCCCGCCTCGTCGGAGCGGAGCCATCTCGCGTCCGTCTGCTGCAGCAGCACCGGATTGTCGGGACGGTCGTGTCCCGCCCGCACGATGATCGCCAACACGGCGTGGAGCCGGGACGCATCCGGCGAGAGCGCGCTGGTCGACCAGTCGGGATCATCCGCCGAGCTGACGGGGGGCGGGATCGGCGGCTGCTCCGCATCGTCGATCGCGGCGCGAGAGCCGATGGTCTCCGCGCTCCAGGCGATCAGCGCGCGGGCACCATCCGCGCGCAGCGCCGCGTAGCCCAGCCCGGCCTCGAAATCGATCCAGCCGTCGACGGCGTAGTGCACGCCGCCCTCGTCGACCTCGAAGTGGATCGATCGCACTCGCGCGTCGAAGTTCGTGAAGCGCATGATCGCCAACCGCTGAGCCTCGTCGGTGGTGAGCGGCCGAGGCCCGGCGGAAGCCGGCGCGCCGGCTTCCGCCGGCGGGGACGCGGGTGCGGCGGAACAGCCGGCGACGCCGGCGACGAGGCACGCCGCAATGGCGAGGGCGGCGAGGCGGCGCAGGCCGGCCGGCGCGCTCACCCCTGCGCCGCCCGGTCGGCGAGCAGGGTGCCGTCGGGCACGGGGAACGCGGAGGCAGACGGCATCCGGACGGCAGCAGGGAGACGGGAGGGGGCCGCCTCGACATCCGTCATGCCCGGCTGCCGCGGGGGAGCGGGGACCTTGAGGAAGCTCATCCCGTTCGGCACGGCGATCGCAGGCAGCTCTCCTGCTCCGCCGGTCGTCGTTTCCGTGGGGCACCCGATCGTGAGGAGTTCAGGCGGGGAGGCGGTGGTCGCCGCGTTGCCGTCGAAGCAGTTGCCGCTCGCCGGCGCGCGCGGCACCGAGACATCGGCGGCGTCGATGCCATTGCCCGACACCACGTTGCCGATGAACTCGTTCCGCAGGGCGGGGATGTCCTCGGCGTTGCCGAGCAGGATCCCCGCGACGGGGTTGCCCTCGATGCGGTTGCCGGAGATGCGATTGCCCTGGCCGCCCGTCACGGCCAGACCGATGCCGAAGCCACCGAGGGCGTGAGCGGGCGAGTCCCCGCTCGCGTTCCCGGCGATGAGGTTCCCCATGACCGTGTTGCCGCGCTGGGGGGTGAAGGCCTCCTGATAGTCGGAGATCAGCGTCATCCCGATCCGGTTCCCGGAGAACCGGTTGCCCGCGATGGTCAGCGAGTCCGAGGCGTTCG
>JAPSJU010000138.1 GCA_031178025.1 Agromyces sp.
GCACGAGAGCCCCGATGCCGTTCACGAGGAGGGTCGCGGTCGGGAACGCTCCATCGTCGTGCGGGTAGGCCAGGTCCACGCCGAGCCGTAGGGCGGTGCCGATGAGGCCGCCGAGGGCGACGGCGAGAAATGCGCGCACGCGACGAGACTACGCCGAGCCGCCGGCGCCGAGCTCGAAGACCCAGTCGTTGGTGCGCAGCACGACGCCGGGCGCGATCTCGACATCGAGCTCGCCGAGCAGGGTGAATCCGGCTCGGCGGCACACCCCGTTCGACGCTGCGTTGTCGACGCGCGGGTAGGCGTGAAGGGGAAGCGTCTCACCGGCCGCCGCAGCGAACTCGAGCATGGCCACGACCGCGGCTGCGGCGATACCCCGGCCGCGGTACGGCGCCTCGACCGACCAGCCGCCCTCGAGAGCGCGCGCATCCCCGTCATCGCGATGCCAGTAGCCGGTCATGCCGACGCCCTCGGGATGACCCGGGATCACGATGCGGAACTGGTGCGCCGCGCCCTCGCGCTGGAGGCGCAGGTAGCGCTCATGACGTGCGACCACCTGCTCGTCGGTCTCGACGCCGCCCATCTGGTTCATGAGCTCGGGCGTGTTCGCCCGGCGGAGCAGGTCGAGGTCGCTCTCCGAGTAGGGCCGCAGCTGCACCAGCGGCCCGTCGGTGGTGTCGGTCATGGCCCCATCGAAGCACGCACCACCGACGCCGCATTCTCGATCAGTTCGGGGGAGTGTCGACGAGGGTGGCCAGCACGTCGGCGCGGACCTGCGCCAGACGCGCCTTCAGCAGCGTCACCGACTCGGTGCTCACCCGCCCCTGATGCGCCCGGGTCCGCAGGTCGGTGCGCAGCTGCTGGCGGAACTCGTTCAGCACGAGATCCGCCTCATGCACCGCGCGACTCGAATCGGCGTGCGACGTCGACGACGCCCCGGCGGAGCCCGCCGGCATGCGCGTCGCCGCGCGCTTGGCCTCGCGCGCCGCGCTGGCGAGCTCGGCCCGAAGCGAGCGCATGGCGTCGTTCACCTCCGCACGCACTCCGTCGGCGAGGCGGCGCACCGAGTCGGTGACGTCGTTCTCGATCTCGTCGAGCTCATGGCGGCGTGCGTCGAGTTCGGCGCGGCCGGCATCCGTGATCTCGTAGACGGACTTCCGGCCGTCGGTCGACTTCGTGACGAGGCCCTCCTCCTCGAGCTTGGCGAGGCGAGGGTAGATGGTGCCGGCGCTCGGGCTGTAGGTTCCGCCGAACTGTTCGGAGAGCGCCTGGATCAGCTCGTAGCCGTGGCGCGGGCGCTCCTCGAGGAGGGCGAGCAGGTAGAGTCGCAGGCTTCCGTGGGCGAAGACGGGCGGGGTCATGCGGAGGCCCCGGTGCCGGTGGGGAAGGTGCCGGCGTTCGCCGCTGCATCCGTGGCGCCGCTCGCGCCGGCGGCCTCGCGTCGCATGATCGAGATGCTGCCTGAGACGCTGTTGGCGCCCAGGTCGAGCCACCGACCGGCGAGCTCGCCGTCGACGCGCTCGAAGCCCTTGCCGAGCACCCCCTTGATCGTCGTGTCGTCGACGAGCACCGTGCCGCCCACCGTGTTCACGCGGAAACGGGCGCCGGAACCCGGCAGGTATCGCACGGTGAGGTCGCCCGAGACCGTGTTCGTGTCGATGCGATCGGGCGTGCCGAACGAGTCGACGATCATGTTGCCCGACACCGTGTCGGCGTTGAACGAGACGATATCGCCCGTGGCCACGACGTCGCCGGAGACCGTGTGCGCCGTGATGCGACCGGTGTGGTTGCCGGCCGAGACCTCTCCCGACACGCTCGACAGTTCGACGTCGCCCTCGTGGCTGTCGATGACGAGGTCGCCCGAGACGGTGCTGAGCTTCGCATCCGTCGTGAATCCCGAGATGAGGGCATCACCGGAGACGACCCCGAGCTTCAGCGCGACGGCGCGCGGTGCGAGGATCGAGACCTCCGCCCTGGCGCTGCCCACGAAACCCTTGAAGGCGTCGACGAAGTTGTCCCAGCGCAGCTGGGGGTGATCGATCTCGAGCACGTCGCCGTCGATCTGCACCAGCAGATCCTTCCCAGTGACCCCCGTGATCTCCACGCGCGCACCGGGCTCGTCATGGGCGATGACGTCCACCTTGCCGCCGATGAGGCCCACCTTCAGCTTGCGCACGAGCTCCACGTCGATGACCCGGGAATCTCCGGGGGCGATGACCCACTTCTCGATGGCCATGGTTCTCCTCGTTTCACTCGGGTCCGGTGCGGTGCAGCCGAACGCCGATTCGTCACGCGATATATCGCGTCGTTGCAAATCACGATATATCGCGTTTCACCTCCCGACAAGAGTTCGCGACGCATTCCTGCTTGACCTTGACGCAGCGTCAACCTCTACCGTGGCATGAGCACGGCATGACAGGACGAGAGGAGGGACGTGATGGATCGGTCGATCCAGGAGATCGCGCGCCTGGTGGGAACGACCAGTCGCACGCTCCGGCACTACGACGACATCGGCTTGTTGCCTCCGTCTCGCGTCGGCGGCAACGGGTACCGGTACTACGACGACGACACGCTCGTACGGCTGCAGCGGATCCTGCTGCTCCGCGACCTCGGACTCGGCCTGCCGGCGATCGCCGACGTCCTCGACCGGGAGGAGGACGCCGAGCATGCCCTGCGGAGCCATCTCGAGTGGCTGCACAGGGAACAGGACCGACTGGCGCGGCAGATCGCGTCGGTCGAACGGACCATCGATGCACTGGAGGGAGGTGAACGACTTATGGCAGAGCAGATGTTCGACGGATTCGACCACACCGCATACAGGGAGGAGGTCGAAGAGCGTTGGGGCAAGGACGCGTACGCGAAGGGCGACGCGTGGTGGCGCTCGATGAGCGACGACGAGAAGGCCGCCTGGCAGCGGCGTGCTGCAGCACTCGGCGGCGATTGGATCGCGGCGCACGAGCGCGGAATCGACCCGGCGGGCGACGAGGCGCAGGCGCTCGCACAGCGGCACTTCGAGTGGCTTCGCGCCATCCCGGGCACGCCCGGCGGTGGTGAGGATGGGCCGACGAAGGAGTACTTCCTCGGGCTCGCCGAGATGTACGTGGCGGACGAGCGGTTCGGCGCCAACTACGGAGGCCGCGAGGGTGCCGAGTTCGTGCGCGACGCGATGACCGTCTACGCCGAGCGCAGGCTGTGACGCAGCTCACCCACGACGAAGGCTCGGCCGGAGCGATCCGGCCGAGCCTTCGGCGGTCAGGTGGGCGTGCCGGCGGGAGCGACCGCGTCGTCGACGGCGGCTCGGGGCATCCGATCAGATCGCCGGATCGCGAAGAGCGGGATGGTGTAGCCGCAGAGCGGCCCGATGAGCAGGGCGAACGCCACGGTGCCGATGCCCACGTTGCCGCCGAGCAGCCATCCGGCAGCGAGGACGATGACCTCGATGCCGGTGCGCACCACCCAGATCTTCCAGCCGGTCACCCGATGGAGCCCGGTCATGAGGCCGTCACGAGGCCCGGGACCGAAGTGCGCGCCGATGTAGAGCCCGGTCGCGATCGCGAGCACGACGATGCCGGCGGGCAGCAGCACGATCCGGATCCACAGGTCGAGGCCGGGCGGGATGAGCCAGAGGCCGACGTCGGCGAACGGGCCGACGAGGAGGGCGTTCATGACGGTGCCGAAGCCGGGCTTCTGCCGGATCGGGATCCAGAGGAGCAGCACCACGCCGCTCGTGATCACGGTGATCAGCCCGAACGACCATCCGGTCTGCTTCGCGATGCCCTGGGTCAGCACGTCCCATGGGGCGACGCCGAGCTCGCCGCGCACGATGAGCGCGATGCCGATGCCGTAGAGGAACAGCCCGACGAACAACTGCGTGAATCGCCGGACGAGCACGGGCGCCGGGTCGGTCGGCAGGAGGGACGAGCGAGGCATGATGCCATCCAATGACAAGATTGGCCTTCCCGTATAGAGCCAATCCTCCTAAAGTGGCCTGATGGCTGACCTCGCCCTCACCGCCCGCTCGCTCCAACTGCTCCTCGGCGACTGGCGAGGTCCGGGCAGTGCGTACGAATCCCTCGCCGAGCGCGTGCGCCTGCTCATCGTGGACGGGCGCATCGCGGTGGACACCCGGCTCCCCGCCGAGCGCGACCTCGCCGAGCGGCTCGGACTCAGCCGGACGACGGTCACCGCCGCCTACCGCCATCTCCGCGAGCAGGGGCTGCTGCACAGCGTGCGCGGCTCTGGCAGCGTGGCAAGACTGCCCGGAGCACCGGCGATGCTGCCGGCGCCGCTGGAGTCGGAGTACATCGACTTCTCCAAGGCAGCGCCGCCGTCGTTGCCCTGGCTCGCCGAAGCGGCACGGCAGGCGGTCGAGGACCTCCCCGCGCACTTGTCCGACCCCGGCTTCGACCTCATCGGCACCCCCGCACTGCGACAGGCCATCGCCGACCGGTACTCCGTCCGCGGCCTGCCGACGTCACCCGAGCAGATCATGGTGACCATCGGGGCGCAGCACGCCATCGCGCTCCTCTCCCGCGCGCTCGTCGGGCGCGGCGACCGTGCGATCATCGAGGCGCCCACCTACCCGCACGCATACGAGGCCCTTCGCGCCGCCGGCGCCCGCCTCGTCCCGGTGCCCGTCACGCCGCACGGCGTCAGCGTCGATGAGCACGAGGAGACGGCCGACGTCGTCCAGGCGATCCGCCACTCCAACCCGGTCGCCGCCTACCTCGTGCCGGACTTCCACAACCCCACCGGCCGCTCGATGAGCCGCTCGGCACGCACTCGCGTGCTCGACGCGGCGGCGAGCCAGGGCACGGTGGTGATCGCCGACGAGACGACCGCTGAGCTCTCGATCGACCGGCCGGGCGAGTTCCCGCCGATGGCGGTCGACGGCCCCGCGGTCCTCGTCGGCTCGGTCGGCAAGACGGTGTGGGGCGGCATCCGCATCGGCTGGATCCGCGCCGAGCGCCCGTTGATCCGGCGCCTGCTCGCCGTCCGTTCGCCCGGGGACCTCGGCACCCCCATCCTCGAGCAGCTGCTCGTCACCCGCTTGCTGGGCGACATGGACCGGATCCTCGAGCTCCGCAGCGCGCAGCTGCGTGCAGGTCGGGACCGCCTCGAGTCGCTCGTCTCGCGTCTCATGCCGGAGTGGCAGGTGCCCCACGTCGATGGCGGGATCGTGACGTGGATCAACCTCGGCGCTCCGGTCAGCTCGCAGTTGGCGCTCGCCGCGCGTCGCGAAGGCCTGATCATCGCGGCCGGTCCGCGCTTCGGCATCGATGGAGCCTTCGAGCGGTTCCTGCGCCTGCCCATCTGCTACTCGCCCGAGACGACGGATGCCGCCGTGCAGGCGCTCGCACGAGCGTGGCGTTCGCTCGCCCAGGCTCCCGTGATCGAGCCGGAGCCGGCGCTCCTCGCGTCCGTCGTCTGAGCCGGGAGAAGCGCAGGAGAGAAGGGGCGGCGGCATCATCTCGATGCCGCCGCCCCGGGGTCGCACCAGTGGCAGGCAGTGTGCGACCCGCCGCGCCGCCTACGGGTATGAACGGCGGCGCGGAGTCATGGGTCAGGGCAGACGGGCTGCCCGGGCGGGTGGAACCGGCGTCCGCTCGACGCCGGTTCCGACCCGGTCAGCGACGGACGGCCAGAGCCACCCGTCGGAAGCCGACGAGCATCACGCCGGCGAGGAGTGCGAATATCGCGAGGTTGAGTGCCCAGCCGTCGACTCCGGTCGACGCGAGCGTCGAGGCGCCGATGGCTGCCGCGCCGCTCCCGCTGGCGGCGGTCACGGTGTGGCCACCGTCACCGCCCGTGCCCGGGTGCGTCGGGTGCGTCGGGTCCGT
>JAPSJU010000139.1 GCA_031178025.1 Agromyces sp.
GAGAGCGCCTGCTCGGCCAGGTCGTACGGGGGGTCGATGAAGACGAGGTCCACCTCGCCCGTCATCGTCTCGAGATAGCTCGCGACCGATCGCGCCGCCACGCGGATCCGCGGGCGGCTGCCCCGTGCGGCACGGGTGACGGCGTCGGCGTTGCGGCGGCAGACGTCGGCCGCCGGTCTCGCCCGCTCGACGAGCACCACTCCGGCCGCTCCGCGACTGGCGGCCTCGAGCCCCAGGGCGCCGGAGCCCGCGTAGAGGTCGATCACCTCGGCGCCCTCGATGGCATCACGCGCCTCGAGGGCCGAGAAGATGGCCTCGCGCACGCGATCGCTCGTCGGGCGCGTGCCGGAGCGCGGCACGGCGAGCGTGAGGGAGCCGGCGAATCCGGCGATGATGCGAGTCATGCTCTCGGCAGCTTATCGAGCGCCCTGCGAACGCTGCCATGATGGAGGGGTGGATGACTCGACCGACCAGGTGCCCGCCGAACCGTCCCGACACCGGAGCGACGAACAACGCATGATCGATCGCCTGTGGGACTTCACGGATCCCGAGGCGAGCGAGGAGCGGTTCCGCGACGCGGCCGACGACGACGAGCACCCGGCACACCTGCGCGCCGTCATGGCCACGCAGCTGGCTCGGGCACTGGGAATCCAGGGGCGCTCCGCCGAGGCGTTCGAGGTGCTGGATGCCCTGCTCGCCGACGTGGAAGCCGCGGGAGGGCCGGACCGCGACGTCGCCGAGGTGCTCGCCCGGGTGTCGATCGAACGCGGGCGCATCCTCGCGGCCGACGTCGAGCGACGGGCCGAGGCGATTCCGGTGCTCACCCGGGCGGTGCGCGAGGCGGCGCTCGCCGGCTCACCGTTCCTCGTGCTCGACGCGCTGCACATGCTCGCCCTGAACGACTCGGGTCACGAGGCCGAGTGGGCTGCCGAGGGCTTGGACGTGCTCGGCAGGACCCGCGACCCCCGAGTGCTGCGCTGGGGCGTCGCCCTGCACAACAACCTCGGTTGGACCAAGCACGACGCCGGCGATGTGGAAGGGGCGCTCGCCGAGTTCGAGCAGGCCGTCGACGTCGCCGATCGCTACGGCACGGCCGAGCAGCAGCACGTCGCCCGATGGTCGGTCGCCCGCTGCCTGCGCACGCTCGGTCGCACCGGCGAGGCGCTCGAGATCCAGCGGGAGCTCGCGCGCGCACGTCCCGACGACCCGTTCGTGCAGGAGGAGCTCGCGGTGCTCGAGCGCGGCACGTCGGAAGCGACGCCTACCATCGAGGCATGACGGCCGAAGCGGATGCCGCCGGCGCCGGCCGGTTCACCCTCGACACGCGCTTGTCCGGAGCGCTCGGCGGCCGCACGGCGCAGGCCGTCGAACGGGCCTTCGGATACCGCACGGTCGGCGAGCTGCTGGCGCACTATCCGCGGCGCTACGCGCTCCGCGGTGAGCTGACGGCGCTCGCGAGCCTTCCGCTCGACGAGAACGTCACCATCGTCGCCGAGGTGCTCGAGGTGCGCGTGCGCGAGATGCGTCAGCGTCGCGGGTCGATCCTCGAGGCGAAGATCTCCGACGGCACCGGCATCCTCACGCTCACGTTCTTCAACCAGAAGTGGCGCGAGCAGGACCTCAGGCCCGGTCGCCGCGGGATCTTCGCCGGCAAGGTCGGCGACTATCGCGGCGCCCGGCAACTCGCCCATCCCGACTACGAGCTGTTCGACGACGCCGCACCCCCGGCTGCAGGCGACGCGGCAGCCAAGCGCTGGGCGGAGGCGCCGATCCCCATCTACCCGGCGACGGGCACGCTCGCGAGCTGGCAGCTGGCCAAGTCGATCGCACTCCTCCTCGACGGGCTCGACGAGATCGACGATCCCGTGCCGTCCGAGGTGCGCGACTCCCGCTCGCTGCTCACCCAGCGACGGGCGCTCGAGGCGATCCACCGGCCCGACGCCGAGGCCGACTGGAAGGCCGCGCGGCGCACCCTCCGCTTCACCGAGGCGTTCGTGCTGCAGACCGCCCTGCTCATGCGGCGCGCCGAGCTCCGCACCCACTCCACCACGGCGCGGCATCCGTCGGCCGGCGGCCTGCTCGAGCGGTTCGACGACGCGCTGCCCTTCTCGCTCACCGACGATCAGCTCGCGGTCGGTCGCGAGATCGCCGACGACATGGGCGAGCCGGTGCCCATGAACCGCCTCGTGCAGGGCGAGGTCGGCTCGGGCAAGACGATCGTCGCGCTCCGGGCCATGCTCGCCGTCGCCGACTCGGGTGGGCAGTCGGCGCTGCTGGCCCCCACCGAGGTGCTCGCGGCGCAGCACCTCCGCTCGATCGCGCGGATGCTCGGACCCGACCTCGCCACCGCCCTCATGCCGACGCTCATCACCGGCCAGCTTCCCGCCGCCGAGCGTCGCAAGGCGCTGCTCCGCGCGGCAGCGGGGCAGTCGCGCATCGTGGTCGGCACGCACGCGCTCCTCGGCGAGACGGTGGGCTTCGCAGACCTCGGACTCGTCGTGGTCGACGAGCAGCACCGGTTCGGCGTCGAGCAGCGCGAGGCGCTGCGACTGAAGGGCCGGAATCCGCCGCACGTCCTCGTGCTCACGGCGACGCCGATCCCACGCACCGTCGCGATGACCGTGTTCGGCGACCTCGACGTCTCGACCATCCGCGAGCTTCCGGCCGGGCGCGCCGGCATCGAGTCGTTCGTCGTGCCCCTCGCCGAGCGGCCCGGATGGCGGGGGCGCGTCTGGGAGCGGCTCGCGGAGGAGGTCGAACTGGGCCGTCAGGGGTTCGTCGTCTGCCCCGCGATCGAACCGCGCCTCGCCGAGGACGCAGCGCCTCCCGAGGGGGAGGGCGATGCGGATGACGCGGGCCCCGGGGCATCGGTCGCGTCCGTGCTCGCCGAGCTCACCGGCCATCCCCGCTTCGCCGGGAAGCGGGTCGCGCCACTGCACGGCCGCATGAGCGCCGAGGAGAAGGACCGGGTGATGCGCGCCTTCGCCGCGGGAGAGCTCGACGTCCTCGTCGCGACGACGGTCATCGAAGTGGGCGTCGACGTGCCCAATGCCAGCGCGATGGTGGTCGTCGACGCCGATCGTTTCGGCGTGTCGCAGCTGCACCAGTTGCGCGGGCGGGTCGGGCGGGGCGCCGTGCCGGGGCTGTGCCTGCTCGTGACCGCCGCCGAACCCGAGTCCCTGGCGCGGCAGCGGGTGGAGGCGGTCGCGGGCACGCTCGACGGCTTCGAGCTCGCCCGGGTCGATCTCGAGCTGCGACGGGAGGGCGACGTGCTGGGCGCGACGCAGTCGGGTGGCCGCTCCTCATTGAAGCTGCTGCGAGTGGCGCGAGACGGCGAGGTCATCGCCGATGCGCGCGAGCGCGCCGCCCAGGTGCTCGCCGACGACCCGCGCCTCGAGCGGCACGTGTCGCTCGCGGCCGAGGTGCGCCGACGCGTCGACCGGGAAGCGAGCGAGTTCCTGAGCAAGGGCTGAGACTCTCCCCGCCCCCTTTCACCCGAGTTCCGGCGCAGTACGCTTGAGCGTATGCAGCGGATCGCCGTCGTCCCAGGCTCGTTCGACCCCGTCACGCTCGGCCATCTCGACGTCATCGCCCGGGCGGCCGGGCTCTACGACGAGCTGCACGTCGTGGTGGTGCACAATCCCGACAAGTCGGCCCTGCTGCCCATCGCGCAGCGCGTCTCGCTCATCGAGCGATCCATCACCGACGCGGGCATCGAGGGGCGCGTCGTGGTCGCCTCATGGAGCATGGGGCTCCTCGTCGACTACTGCACCGATGTCGGGGCCTCCGTGCTCGTGAAGGGCATCCGCTCCCAACTCGACGTCGCCTATGAGACCCCGATGGCGATCGTGAACCGGCACCTGGCCGGAGTCGAGACCGTCTTCCTGCTGCCCGACCCCGGCAATGCGCACGTGTCGAGCTCGCTCGTGCGCCAGGTCGCGGCGCTGGGTGGCGACGTCGCCCCCTACGTGCCACCCGCGGTCGCCGAGTACCTCCAGGCGGCGATGACGGTATGAGCGAGACGGCAACGGCGGTCGACGGCGCGGACGCGGCTCCTGACGCGGATGCGGCGATGGGCATCGACGAGGTCGGCTCACGCGCCGCAGCGATCGTCGCCAACGTCGAGACGGTCATCGCCGGCAAGCGCGAGGCGGTCACCTCGGCGCTGACCGTGCTGCTCGCCGAGGGCCACCTCCTCATCGAGGACGTGCCCGGCGTGGGGAAGACGATGCTCGCGAAGGCGCTCGCACGTTCGGTCGACAGCACCGTCAGCCGCATCCAGTTCACGCCCGACCTCCTCCCGAGCGACGTGACGGGCGTCTCGGTGTTCGACCAGGCCAGTCGCCAGTTCGAGTTCAAGCGCGGCCCGATCTTCGCGAACCTCATCATCGGCGACGAGATCAACCGGGCGAGCCCGAAGACGCAGTCCGCCCTGCTCGAGTGCATGGAGGAGCGGCAGGTCACCGCCGACGGCACGACGTACGTGCTCGAGCAGCCGTTCACGGTCGTCGCGACGCAGAACCCCGTCGAGATGGAGGGCACGTATCCGCTGCCGGAGGCGCAGCGCGACCGGTTCATGGCGCGGATCTCGATGGGATACCCGTCCTCGGCCGACGAGCTCGCCATGCTCTCGACCCGGGAGACGTCGAGCCCCCTCGATCGGTTGCCGGCCGTCGTCACGCTCGGCGAGCTGCGCGACATGATCGCCGCCGTGCACCGCGTGTTCACGTCGCAGCCCGTCAAGGAGTACGCGGTGGAGCTCGCACGGGCGACACGTGACGACCGGCAGTTGCGGCTCGGGGCGAGCCCGCGGGCGACGCTGCAGCTCATCCGCGCGGCGAAGGCCCACGCCGCGATGCACGGGCGAGACTTCGTCCTGCCCGATGACGTCGACGCGCTCGCCGTGCCCGTGCTCGCGCACCGACTGGTCCCGACGAGTCGTGCGCTCGGCGGTCACGACCGCGACAGCGGACCGCTCATCGACGCCATCGTGCGTCGCATCGTGGGGGAGACGCCGGTTCCGGTGGGCAGCGCACGAAGGAACTGACGATGCACCGCCCGCGCCCCCTCCACGTCTCGGCCTGGCCGCGGCTCACCCGGCGCGGGGGCATGCTCATGGTGGTCGGCGTCGTGCTGCTCGCGGTGTCGTTGTGGTTCGACCTGCGCGACATCCTGGTGCTGGCGTTCGTCGGCATCGCGATGCCGCTCGCCGCCGCCGCGTTCGTGACGGCGCGCGCTCCGCGGCTCGCCGTCACGAGGGCCTTCGCGCCGGCCGTCGTGCCGGCGGGTGGATGGACCCGTGTCTCGGTCGTCGTGAAGAACCGCGGCCGGCGCACCTTCGATGGCGCCCACTGGCGCGACATCGTCCCCGCCGGGCTGTCGGGGCCGCCCGAGGCGATCCTGCCGGCGATCGGGCCCTACGAGGGCGTGCTGCCATCCGGCGACGACACCGTGCGCCTCGAGTACCGGCTGCGGATGCCGCGTCGTGGTGTGGCGGCCGTCGGGCCGCTTCGCATCGGCATCGCGGATCCGTTCGGGCTGGCGCGCATCGATCGGGAGATCGGGGCGGCGCACGAGGTGATCGTCACGCCGAGGGTGACCCCGCTCGATGCGGCGCTCGGCGGTGCCGCCTCGATCGACGGCGTCGTGCACGGGCTGCAGCGTCGTACGCACCCGAACTCCGACGAGCTCATCGCTCGCGAGTACCGATACGGGGATCCGATGCGGCGCGTGAACTGGCCCGCGACGGCTCGACGCGGTGAGCTCATGGTGCGCGAGGAGGAGCAACGGGGCGACCCCGAGGCCCGGATCCTGCTCGACACCACCCTGGC
>JAPSJU010000140.1 GCA_031178025.1 Agromyces sp.
CGCCAGTTCGCCGCCTCGACCACCATGTCGGCGAGGAACGCTCCGTCACCGGGCATGGCGGGGCGCATCGTGAAGGCCGCCATGTGCGGATGCTACGCCCGAGGTGTTTCCGCCGCGTTTCGTGCGCCGTGAAGGCGGCGTCGCGGGGCCGAACCGCCCCGCCGCATCCGCTATGCCTCGATGACGAGCGGAACCAGCATGGGACGCCGACGCAGTCGACGGTTGACCCACGTGCCCATGGTTCGGCGCACGGTCTGCTGCAGCGAGTGCTGGTCGCGCACGCCGTTCTGCGCCGCCTCGAGCAGGGCTGCCGAGATCTTCGGCTTGACCTCCTCGAAGACCGCCGCATCCTCGGCGAACCCGCGGGCGTGGATCTCGGGACCGACGATGATCCGGCCCGTCGACGCATCCACGACGATGATGACCGAGATGAAGCCCTCCTCGGACAGGATGCGGCGATCCTTGAGGTCGGCATCGGTGATCTCGCCGACCGTCGAGCCGTCGACGTAGACGAAGCCGAGGTCGAGCTGGCCGGCCACCCGCACGACTCCGTCGCGGAGGTCGTACACGGAGCCGTTCTCGCCGATGAACGTGTTCCGCTCCGGGATGCCGGTGTCCCTGGCGAGTTTCGCGTTCGCGAACAGGTGGCGGTACTCGCCGTGGATGGGCAGCACGTTCTTCGGCTTCAGGATGTTGTAGCAGTAGAGCAGTTCGCCGGCCGCGGCGTGGCCCGACACATGCACCTTCGCGTTGCCCTTGTGCACGACGTTCGCTCCGAGCTTCGTGAGCCCGTCGATGACGCGGTAGACGGCGTTCTCGTTGCCCGGGATGAGGCTCGATGCCAGGATGACCGTGTCGCCCTCGCCGACCTCGATCTGGTGGTCGCGGTTCGCCATCCGGGACAGCACCGCCATCGGCTCACCCTGCGACCCCGTCGACATGTAGACGATGCGGTCATCGGCGATGTCGCCGGCCTTCTTGAAGTCGATGAGCACCCCCTCGGGCACCTTCAGGTAGCCGAGCTCGGCGGCGATCGTCATGTTGCGCACCATGCTGCGCCCGATGAGCGCGACGCGACGCTCGTTCTCGTAGGCCGCATCGAGCACCTGCTGCACGCGGTGCACGTGGCTCGAGAAGCTCGCGACGATCACCCGGCGAGGCGCGCGCGCGATCACCTCGTCGAGCACCGGCCCGATCGAGCGCTCGAGCGGGGTGAAGCCGGGAACATCGGCGTTCGTGGAGTCGACCATGAACAGGTCGACCCCCTCCTCGCCGAGCCGCGCGAACTCGCGCAGGTCGGTGAGGCGACCGTCCAGCGGGAGCTGGTCCATCTTGAAGTCGCCCGTGGCGAGCACGGTTCCTGCGCGGGTCTTGATGGCGACGGCGAGCGCGTCGGGGATCGAGTGGTTCACCGCGATGAACTCCAGGTCGAACGGCCCGATCTTCTCCCCCTGGCCCTCGCGCACGGTGAGGCTGTACGGCTGGATGCGGTGCTCCTTGAGCTTCGCCTCGACGAGTGCGAGCGTCAGGGTCGAACCGATCAGCGGGATGTCCCGGCGCAGGCGGAGCAGGTACGGCACCGCGCCGATGTGGTCCTCGTGTCCGTGGGTGAGCACGACCCCGACGATGTCGTCGAGACGCTCGCGGAGGAATCCGAAGTCGGGCAGGATCAGGTCGACGCCGGGCTGGTGCTCCTCGGGGAAGAGCACGCCGCAGTCGACGATGAGGATCTTCCCGTCGATCTCGTAGCTGGTCATGTTGCGGCCGACCTCGCCGAGGCCGCCGATCGGGATGACGCGGAGCGTTCCCGGCTCGAGCGGGGCAGGATCGATGACGGTGTCGGGCATGTGCCCTCCTTACGTAGCGGTGTTCAGTTCATCGGTCGTTCCGGCGGATGCCTCGACCGGCGTTCAGCGTGTGGTGCCCGCGACCTTCGGCAGGGCGCCGCCGGCGGCGGCGTTGCGGTCGGGGCGGAAGTTGTGGAAGTCGACCCCCGGGACGCCCTGCACGAGGTCGATCTCGTCCTCGATGAGCGCGGCCTCCCATTCCTCGGGGCCCACGAGCGGCAGGCGGACGCGAGGGCTCGCGATGCGGCCGAGCCCGTGCAGGATGTACTTGGCGGCCACGGTGCCCGGCACGTGCGTCATGACCGCCCGCACGAGGGGCTCGAGCTGCTGGTGGGCGGCGGTGGCCGAGGCGAGGTCGCCGCGGTTCACGGCGTCGACGATCGTGCGGTACGGCGCCGGCGCGATGTTCGCGGTGACCCCGATGAGTCCCGTCGCGCCGATCGCGAGGTGCGGGAGCACGTTCGCGTCGTCGCCCGAGAAGTACATGAGGTCGGTCTGGTTCAGCACCCGGCTCACCTCGGAGAAGTCGCCCTTGGCGTCCTTCACGGCGAGGATGTTCGGATGCTTCGCGAGGCGCAGGATCGTCTCGTAGCGGATGGGCACCCCCGTGCGGCCCGGGATGTCGTAGAGGATGACGGGGAGGTCGGTGGCATCGGCGACGAGGCGGAAGTGGGTGAGGATGCCGGCCTGCGTCGGCTTGTTGTAGTACGGCGTGACGATCATGATGCCGTCGGCGCCGGCCTGCTCGCTGTGCCGGTAGAGCTCGATCGCGTGCGCCGTCTCGTTCGACCCGCCGCCCGTGATGATCTTCGCGCGTCCCGACGCGACGTCCCTGCCCACCTCGACGAGGCGGATCTTCTCGGGGTCGGTCAACGTGGACGTCTCCCCCGTCGTGCCCGTGACGACGATGCCGTCGGCGCCCGCCGAGATCACGTCGTCGATGTGCTTCTCGACCCCGGGCCAATCGACCTCGCCGTCCGCCGTCATCGGCGTGACGAGCGCGACGAGCACTTGTCCGAAGGGGTTGTCGACAGTCACGTCGTCAAGGCTATCGGTTCGGGCGGATGCCCCGGTGCCGCACGCCGCCCGTCAGGCGCGCTCGTAGCGCAGGAAGCGGTAGCGGAGGCCGCTCGTCGAGTCGTGCGCATCGACGGGCGGGTCGACGGAGACCAGACGGAAACGCCGGGCGTCGACCACGGGCGCGAGCACGTCGTCGGGGGCCGGTGCGAACGCGTCCTCGGGATGTCGGAGCTCGGTCACCTCCAGCCGGTCGGCGCGGGCGATCACGTCGGCGAAGAGCTGCGCGCCGCCGATCGCCCAGATCCAGTCATCCCCGTCGAGGCCGCCGGCGGCGATCGCGAGCGCCTCGTCGACGGATGCCGCGCGCTCGGCGCCGTCGGCGGCCCACGCGGGATCGCGAGTGACGACGACGTTGCGCCGGCCCGGCAGCGGGCGGTACCGCGGGGACAGCGAGTCCCACGTGCGCCGGCCCATCACCACGGGTGATCCGAGCGTGACCGCCTTGAAATGGGCGAGGTCCTCGGGCACGTGCCAGGGCATGCCCCCGTCACGACCGATCACGCGTCCGGCGGCCTGCGCCCAGATGAGCCCGATCCGTGGTGCGGAGGCGTCCGCCCGGCTCATACCGCCACGGCAGCGCGGATCGCGGGGTGGTGCTGGTAGCCGTCGACCGCGAAGTCGTCGTATCCGTAGTCGAAGATCGTGTCGGGCGTACGGCTGAATCGCAGCGTCGGCGCGGGGAACGGGGCGCGAGTGAGCTGCTCGGCGACCTGCTCGACGTGGTTGTCGTAGATGTGGCAGTCGCCCCCCGTCCACACGAAGTCGCCGACCTCGAGGCCGGTCTGCTGCGCGACCATGTGGGTCAGGAGGGCGTAGGAGGCGATGTTGAAGGGCACCCCGAGGAAGAGGTCGGCGCTGCGCTGGTAGAGCTGGCACGAGAGCCTGCCGTCGGCCACGTAGAACTGGAACAGCGCGTGGCACGGCGCGAGCGCCATGTCGGGGATGTCGGCGGGGTTCCACGCGGAGACGATGAGGCGTCGCGAGTCGGGGTTCACGCGGATCTGCTCGACGACCTGCGAGATCTGGTCGATCGTCGCGCCGTCGGGCGTCGGCCAGGAGCGCCACTGCACGCCGTAGACGGGACCGAGCTCGCCCTCGGCATCCGCCCATTCGTCCCAGATGGTGACGCCGTGCTCACGCAGCCAGCCGACGTTCGACTCGCCGCGCAGGAACCACAGGAGCTCGTAGGCGATCGACTTGAAGTGCACGCGCTTCGTGGTGACGAGCGGGAACCCCTGGGAGAGATCGAAGCGCAGCTGGCGGCCGAACACGCTGCGCGTGCCCGTGCCGGTGCGATCGGTCTTGTGCGTGCCGTGCTCGAGCACGTCGCGCAGGAGGTCTTCGTACGGGGTGGGAATCGTCTCGGACATTGCCTCGATGCTAACCCCGGCGACCGACCTCGAGCGGATGCCACCGGCGCGCCCCGTACGACCGTCGCGGGGCTAGGCTGGGATCTCGTCTCGAGGAGGAGGAATCCATGGCACTCACGAGTGAAGCGACTGCGATCTGGAAGGGCTCGTTGTTCGAGGGATCGGGCGACGTCACCCTCGATTCGTCGGGTCTGGCGTCGTTCCCCGTCAACTGGAAGGCGAGGGCCGAGGGCGTCGAGAACATGACGAACCCCGAGGAGATGCTCGCCGCGGCGCACTCCTCGTGCTTCTCGATGGCGCTCTCGCTGGCCCTCGCACAGGCCGGCCACCCGGCCGAGAGCATCCAGACCACGGCGGCGGTCACCTTCGAGGCCGGCAAGGGCGTGCTCGGCAGCCACCTGCTCGTGAGCGCACGGGTGCCGGGCCTGACCGAGGAGGCGTTCGAGAAGTTCGCCGAGGACGCCAAGGAGAACTGCCCGATCTCGCAGGCTCTCGCCATCCCCATCACGATCGAAGCCGAGCTCGCCTGACCGTGCGGGTGCTCGTCGCCGGGGCGTCCGGCTTCATCGGGACGGCACTCGTCGAGCGGTTGACCGCCGAGGGCCACGACGTCGTGCGCCTCGTGCGACGCCGCGCGACGCGACCCGATGAGGCTGCCTGGGCACCGGCGGCGGGCATCATCGACTTCACGGTCATGGACCGCGTCGACGCGGTCGTCAACCTCTCGGGCGCCTCACTCGCACGCCTGCCGTGGACCAAGGGCTACCGCGGCGAGATCATCGACTCCCGGGTGACCGCCACGCGTACCCTCGCCGACGCGATGCGCAAGGCGAAGCGGCCGCCGTCGGTCTTCCTCAGCGCCTCGGCGGTGGGGTTCTACGGCGATCGGCCCGGCGAACTGCTCACCGAGTTCTGCAGCGCCGGCAGCAACTTCCTCGCCGAGGTGGTCGGCCGCTGGGAGGAGGCGGCCGCGCTCGCCCCCGACGAGACGCGCACGGTCGTGTTCCGCACCGGTCTCGTCGTCGGCCACGGGGGCGCCATGCAGCGGGTGGGCACCGTCACGCGACTCGGCTTGTCAGGTCGCCTCGGCACCGGCGGCCAGCACTGGCCGTGGATCTCGCTCACGGACGAGGTGCGGGCACTCGCGCACCTGCTGGGCTCCGGGCTGTCCGGGCCGGTGAACCTCGCGGGACCGACGCCGGCGACCGCCGACCGGGTCATGAACGCGATGGCGGAGCGGATGCACCGTCCCTACACGTTCACCGTGCCGGAGCGCGTGCTCGAGCTCGTGCTCGGCCGCGCGGCGGACGAACTGCTGCTCGCCAGCCAGAAGGTGCGACCCCAACGCCTCATCGACGACGGCTTCCGCTTCGAGCACGTGACCGTCGAAGCGGCGCTCGACGCGATGCTCAGCGCCCCGCCCGCTCGAGCGTGATGGCGCGCCGCACGGCGGCACGGGCCCGCCTGCGGTCGCCTGCGGCGTCGTAGACCAGCCCGAGTCGGAGCCA
>JAPSJU010000008.1 GCA_031178025.1 Agromyces sp.
CCGCAGTGACGATGACGTCTGGAGTGCACGATGACTGAGCGACCGGCGGATGCCACGCCCACCGCGAACGGCGGCATGCCCGGCGCCGCCGACGGGAGCACCGACCACGAGCCGGCCGGCCGCCTCCGCGCCACCGGCGAGACCGTCGCCGCGTTCATCCGGAGGGTCCCGCTCAGCATCGGGCTCGCGGTCCTGCTCGTCATCACCGCCGCGCTCACCGGCACGATCGCGGGGAGCGTCTCCGAGTCCACGGCGCAGCTGTGGGCGGCGGGAGTCACGACGACGATCGATGCGGCACGCTGGTGGACGGTCGCCACGGCGCTCGTCATCCCGTTCGACCCGTTCCAGCTGGTGTTCGGCGTACTGGCGGCGCTGGTGCTCCTCGGCGTCGCCGAACGGCGGCTCGGCACCGCCCGCGCCGCGCTCGCGTTCGTGGTCACCGGTGTCGTCGGCGTCGCCCTCGGCACCGGCCTGCAGTGGATCGGGTCGCTCGCGGGCGAGTGGTGGGCGACCGGCACCTCCGCCGACCTCACGCTCGATCCGCTCACCGGCGTCGTCGGCGCCCTCATCACGGCGACGGCCTTCATGGGGGCGCTCTGGCGTCGGCGCGTCCGCCTCGTCACGCTCGCCGTCATCCTCGTGTTCGTGCTCTACGACGGCGACTCGTCGAACGCGTACCGGCTCATCGCGGCGATGACGGGCTACGTCCTCGGTGCGCTGCTCGCCCGGGATCCCTCGACCCTGCGGGCACGGCGCAGCTCGCACCGCGAGACGCGCACCCTCGTCGCCGTCATCGTCGCCGTGACCGGCATCGGACCGATCGTCGCCCTCATCACGCGCTCGGACCTCACGCCCTTCGCGTTCGGTTCGTACCTCTACGCCGAGGATCCGCTCGAGTTCGACACCGTGGTGGCCCAGTGCGACGCGACGGCGACCGCGCTGAGCGGCGACTGCCTGAAGCAGGCGGCGATCCTCAGCTCGCAGGGCTTCGGCATGTTCCTGCTCTCGTTCGTGCCCGTGCTGCTCCTCCTGCTCGCCGCGTGGGGGCTGCGGAGCGGACGCCGGTTCGCCTGGTGGCTCGCGATCGCGGTGAACCTCGCCGTCCTGCTCTTCGCGCGGAGCTCCCTCGATGTCACCATCACGACCGCCGATGTGGAGGACGGCACGTGGACGGTGTTCGACATCGGCGAGCTCATCGTGTGGATCCTCGCCGTGCTGGCCCTGCCGGTCGGCGTGATCGTGATGCTCGTGGCGACCCGGCGGCACTTCCGGCTGGGCGCACCGCACGAGGCGTACCTGCGGTTCCTCGCGACGGTCGTCGTCTCGCTCCTGGTGCTCGGCGGGACGTACCTCGTCATCGGACTCGCGACGATCGACGAGTACTGGCCCGTGGCGGGCCCCATCGACGTGGTCGTCGACACGATCAAGCGCTTCGTGCCGCCGCACTTCCTGGCCGTGGTCGATCCCATCGTGCTGCCGGGCCACGACCTTGCGAGCGTCGCCTTCCAGGCGGCGGGCCCGCTGTTCTGGGGCATCTTCATCGCCGCATCGCTGCGG
This sequence comes from Agromyces sp., assembly GCA_031178025.1. GTDB lineage: Bacteria > Actinomycetota > Actinomycetes > Actinomycetales > Microbacteriaceae > Agromyces. Next base: position 1,558 of record JAPSJU010000008.1, read on the forward strand.
ATGCTGCGCGCGAGCGACTCGCGCTCCCGCTTCGCCGACCACCGCCGCATCCGGGACCTGCTGCAGCGCCACGGCGGCGGCACCCTGGGCTTCATGGCGACCTGGCCGGGGAACAGCTACTGGTTCGGTGCCGACGGCGACTCCGCGGTCGCGTATCGCGTCATCAACGGCGTCGCGATCACGATGTCCGACCCGATCTGCGCCCCCGGAAGCGCAGGGCGCGTCATCCGGGAGTTCGCGGCCGCCTGCGACGCGAACAGCTGGGTCCCCGTCTTCTACAGCGTGCACTCGCAGTACCTGCCGGTGTTCGAGGAGCTCGGCTGGCAGCACATGTCGGTCGGCGAGGAGACCCTCGTGCGCACGGCCGGGCTCGAACTCACGGGCAAGCCGTGGCAGAAGGTGCGGCAGGCGCTCAACCGGGGCATCAAGGAGGGGATGACGACGGTCTGGACGAGCTGGGACGAACTCCCCCGCGCGACGGTCGCGGAGATCACCGCGATCTCCGAGGAATGGGTCGCCGACAAGGAGCTCCCCGAGATGGGCTTCACGCTCGGCGGGATGGAGGAGCTGAAGGACCCGGACGTCCGGCTCATGCTCGCGATCGGCCCCGACGGGCGCATCCAGGCGGTCACGAGCTGGCTGCCCGTCCACCGCGACGGGCGCGTGATCGGCTGGACGATCGACTTCATGCGGCGCGCCGACGGATCGATGAACGGCATCATGGAGTTCCTCATCGCGTCGGCCGCCCTGCACATGAAGGCGGAGGGCGCCGAGGTGCTGAGCCTGTCGGGGGCGCCCCTCGCGACCAAGCCGCTCGCCGCCGGCGAGGAGGCTCCGGAGCCGACCGTCATGACGCGCCTGCTCGAGTTCCTCGCTCGGACGCTCGAGCCGGCATACGGATTCTCGTCGCTGTTCCGGTTCAAGGCGAAGTTCAATCCCGACTACGAGACCATCTCGATGGCCTACCCCGACCCGCTCGCGCTGCCCGCGATCGGCGTCGCGATCGGTCGTGCCTACCTGCCCGAGGTGTCGCCCAGGGAAGCGGTCGCGCTCGCGCGCACGCTGACCAGGTGACCGCACACGTCACGAAGGGGTCCCGGATGCCGCATCCGAACCGACGCACCGTGCTCACGATCGGCGCGGCCGCCGCCGCGGCCGCGCTCGCGGCCTGTGCTCCAGCAGGCCAGGCCACCCAGCGATCCGGTGCTCCGCCCGCGCCGACGCAGGCCGGACGGCCGTCGCCGCAGCGCGCACCGGCGCCGATGCCGGTCGACGTGCCCGCCGCGGGGCCGCCGATGCAACCCGTGCCGGGCCTGGTCAAGGTGCCCGCTCCCCACGGCACCATCCACGCGCTCCCCGGGGAGGATCCGCTGCTCGCGTGGACCATCGACGACGGCGCGAACGGCGACGTCATCGCCGCCTATGCCGCCTTCGCGGCGGCGAGCGGCGTGCGGCTCACGATGTTCGTGACCGGCACCTATCGGGCCTGGGACGAGAACGTCGCCGCGCTCGCACCGCTCGTGGCCTCGGGGCAGGTGCAACTGGGCAATCACACCTGGTCGCACCCGGACCTCACGAGCCTCGACGACACCGGGGTCGCCGACGAGCTGCAGCGCAACCACGACTTCATCGGCGACACGTTCGGCGTCGACGCCCGCCCGTACTACCGGCCGCCGTTCGGCTACCACGATGATCGCGTCGACGGGATCGCCGCCGAGCTGGGCTACACCGTGCCGACCCTCTGGTACGGCTCGTTGTCGGACTCCGGTGAGGTCCCGGCAACGCTCATCGTCGAACTCGCCCGGCAGTGGTTCCTGCCGGGGCACATCGTGATCGGCCACCTGAACTGGCCGCCGGTGACGACGGTGTTCGAGGAGTTGCGCGCCATCATCGCCGAGCGGGGGCTCACCACGGTCACCCTGAACGACGTGTTCTCGAGCGAGGTCCACCCCTGATCCGAGACCCGCCGTGCCGCGAATAGGGTGGAACGGATGTCCCGCCTACCCGATCTGCTCGTGGCCGCGATCGCACTCGTCCGCGACCGCCGCGTGCTCATGGTCACCGCGCGCGACCGCGAGGTGTACTACATGCCGGGCGGCAAGATCGACGCCGGCGAGACCGCCGCGCAGGCGGCGGCCCGCGAGGCGCACGAGGAGGTCGCACTCCTGCTCGACGCGGACGCACTGGAGGAGCTCTTCGAGGTGGTGGTCCAGGCCCACGGCGAACCCGACGGTCGGCTCGTGCGCATGCGCGTCTTCGCAGCCGAGACGGATGCCGCGCCCGTCGCCTCCGCCGAGGTCGGCGCGCTGCACTGGGTGACCACGGCCGACGCGCACCGCTGCCCTCCGGCGGGCGTCGAGGTGCTCGCCCGGCTGGCGGCATCCGGCGTCATCGACTGAGACGGCGACCCGGCGCAACCCCCAGGCCCCTCTCCGGCGGGCTCCCTAGACTGCGACGATGACGAGCACTCGCGAGTTCCGCCGCGGCGAGCACGTCATCGTCATCCACACGTCCGGACGGGTGGCGGGACCCGACTACGTGCTCGTGCACGGTCTCGGCATGGCGCACGAGTACTGGACCCGGCTCGCCGGGGTGCTCGAGACGAGCGGCACCGTGTGGGCGCTCGACCTGCCCGGGTTCGGCGACGCACCGCGGCCGTCGGCTCCGCTCAGCATGGCGGAGTCGGGCGAGCTGCTCGCCGAGCTGCTCGTCAGCGAGGGCATCCGCCGGCCCGTGCTCGTCGGCCATTCGACCGGCGCGCAGGTCGTCGCCGAGACCGCCGCGCGGCATCCTGAGCTCGTCGACCGGCTCGTGCTCATCGGGCCGACGGTGAACCCTCGTGAGCGCACCCTCCTGAAGCAGACCCTGCGCTTCCTCCAGGACGTCGCGGTGATCGATCCCAAGGCGCTCGCGATCGGCCTCCGCCTCTACGCCGAGGCCGGTCCTCGCTGGTACGCCGCGAACCTCAGGCCGATGGTCGAGCACCACCTCGAACTCGCCCTGCCGCGGATCAGGGCCGAGACGCTCGTCATCCGCGGCGAGCACGACAAGGTGGTGCCGCGCTACTGGGGCGAGGAGATCGCCGCCCTCGTGCCGGACGGGCGCTTCGCCGAAGTGCCGGGGCGAGGACACGACGCGTTGATCACGGCGTGGCGTGAGGTGGCGGAGCTCATCGCCGCACACGCGCGCGGCGACGCTGCCGGACGGGCGGTGTCGCTTCCCGAGGAACCGCTCCGGGCCGAGCGGATGGATCGGCTGAGCGCGCTCGGCTGGTGGGTGCGCGACTACGCGTATGCCGTCGTCCGGCAACTCGCCGTCGTCGTCGAGGGGCGGCGCTCGCCGGCCAGGTGGCGCACGGGCGACGCCGAGCTGCCCGAGGTCGTGCTGCTGCCCGGGGTCTACGAGCACTGGACCTTCCTCCGGCCGCTGGGCGATGCGTTGAACGCCGCGGGGCACCGCGTGCTCGTGGTGCACGGCATGGGCGCCAACCGGCGCGGCATCGGCGAGACCGCCGACGCGGTCGGACGAGCACTCGCCCGGGTACGGCCGCCCGGGCCGGCGGGCCGCGTCATCGTCGCGCACAGCAAGGGCGGGCTCATCGGCAAGCGCCTGCTGCTCGACGAGCAGGCTGAGGATCTCGGCATCCGCGGGCTCGTCGCGGTGTGCACGCCGTTCTCGGGTGCGCGGCTCGCGCGGCTCTTCGGCGACCCGAGCATCCGGGCCCTGCTGCCGAGCGACGAGACGATCGTGATGCTGGGGAGCGCCGCATCCGTGAACGCTCGCATCGTCTCGGTGTTCGGCACCTTCGACCCGCACGTCCCCGACGGCAGCGCGCTCGACGGCGCCACCAACGTGCGCGTGCCGGTCGCCGGTCACTTCCGCCTGCTCGGGGCGCGGGAGACGCTCCTCGCCATCCGCGACGGCATCGCGCGGCTGGCGAGCTCGGAGGCGTGAGGGCGGCCGCCCCGGCGCGCAGCGCGCGCCGCCGTCGCCTCGAGACCGCCGCGAGCGGTCAGTGCACGTATTCGAGCAGGTCGAGGCCGACCTGGCGCATGCCGTCGAGCACCGCGAGCCGCGACGAGAGCATCGTGTCGGCGTAGTACATCGACACGGCATAGGCGACGCTCGCCCGCGGACCGCGCAGCACGCCGACTTCGCTGCGCACGCCGCCGTCGGTGCCGGTCTTGTTCATGAGCAGTACGCCGTGGTCGGGCGTCCGGTGCGCGAGCGGATCGAGCCCGAACGCCGACGCCACCATCGACAGGTCGGAATTGAGCGAGAGCCAGCCGACGACCCGCTGCGACACCTCGGGGCTCACGATCTCGCCCCTCGCGAGCGAGGCGAAGAGCCAGGTGAGCTCCTTCGCGGAACCGATCGAGAGCTGCGGCGCGTCGTCTGGGCCGCGGTGGTCGCGCACGAGATCGAGGAGCGCGGTGCGCGTGAGCCCCAGCGCCTCGGTGCGTGCGCGCACCGCCTCGAGGCCGACGTGGCGGATGAGCACGTTCGTGGCGAGGTTGTCGCTCGTCGCGCCGATGAGGGCCGCGAGGTCGGCGAGCCCGAGCGAGGGCGACTGGAGGTGCTGCCAGATGCCGGACTCGCCCACGGCGTCCCGCGGTGCGCGGTCGAGCACCGTGAACGCCTCGGTACTCGCGCTGGAGAGTCGCGATGCGACCTCCACGAGGAGCAGGACCTTGCCGATCGAGGCGGTCGGCATGACGACGTGATCGTCGACCGAGAACAGCACCTTGCCGGTGGCGAGGTCGGTGGCCCGCGCCGAGACCTGCACGCCCGCCAGCGCGAGTTCGCCCAGGGCGTTGAACCCGCGGGCGAAGTTCTCGTTCGGCTCCTCGGTGCGATGCCGGCCTCGCCGGACGCTCGCGTGCCGCGCCCGCCGCTCGGAACCCTGCGACGAGGTCACCACAGTGGTTGCACGATCTTCCCCTGGCGGTCGGCGCTCCCCCACCGCGACCCGCGGCGCGCTCGAGAGCTGTGGACTGGACGGTTGCGACGAGTGGTCTACCAGATCGTCACCCGCTCGCCCGGGTCGAGCCAGAGGGCGTCGTCTGCGGTCACTCCGAAGCCAGTGTAGAACTCGTCGATGTTGCGCACGATCTGGTTGCACCGGAACTCGTTCGGCGAGTGCGGATCGATCGCCAGGAGTCGGATGACCTCCTCGTCGCGGCCCTTCATCTGCCAGGCCTGCGCCCACGACAGGAAGAAGCGCTGGGCCCCCGTGAGGCCGTCGATGACGGGCGGCTCAGCGCCGCCGAGCGAGAGGAGGTACGCCTTCCACGCGATCGCGAGCCCGCCGAGGTCGCCGATGTTCTCGCCGATGGTCAGTGCGCCGTTGACGTGGTGCGTGCCGTGCTCGCCGGTGTCGAGCTGCGCGGGGGTGAGCGCGTCGAACTGGTCGATGAGCACCTTCGTGCGCGCCTCGAATGCGGCCCGGTCGGCCTCGGTCCACCAGTCGGTGAGCCGGCCGTCCCCGTCGTACTTCGAGCCCTGGTCGTCGAAGCCGTGCCCGATCTCGTGGCCGATCACGGCGCCGATCGCTCCGTAGTTGGCCGCCGCATCCCTCCGGGCGTCGAAGAACGGGTACTGCAGGATCGCCGCCGGGAACACGATCTCGTTGAAGCCGGGGTTGTAGTACGCGTTGATCGTCTGGGGCGTCATGAACCACTCGTCCCGGTCCAGCGGCGTGCCGATCTTGCCGAGCTCGCGGTTGAACTCGAACTCGGCGGTGGCGCGCACGTTGGCGATGAGGTCGTCGCCGATCTCGAGCGCGGAGTAGTCGCGCCACTTCACCGGATAGCCGATCTTCGGCGTGAACTTCTCGAGCTTCTCGAGCGCGCGGGCACGGGTGTCGGGGCCCATCCAGTCGAGAGAGCCGATCGACTGCCGGTACGCCTCGACGAGGTTCGCGACGAGCTCGTCCATCGCCTCCTTCGCTTCCGGCGGGAAGTGCCGCTCGACGTAGATGCGGCCGACGGCCTCGCCCATGGCGCCCTCGACGAGGGAGACGCCGCGCTTCCACCGCTCGCGCATCTGCGGCGTGCCGGTGAGCGTGCGGCCGTAGAAGTCGAAGTTCGCCTCGACGAAGTCGTTCGAGAGGTAGGCCGCCGAACTGCGGATCACCTGCCACGTGAGCCAGTCCTTCCAGGCCGGAAGGCGATCCTCGGTCAGCAGCGCCCCGAGTCCGCGCACGAAGCTCGGCTGGCGCAGCACGAGCTCGTCGAAGGCGCCCGCGGGAACCCCCATCGCGTCGCGCCACACCTCGAGGCCGACGGACGCCTCGGCCGCGGCATCCGACCACCGGTACAGGTTGTACGTCTTCTCGCTGTCACGGGATGCCACGTTGTCCCAGTGCGCCTTCGCGATCTCGGTCTCGAGGCCGAAGACGCGCTCGGCGCGGTCCGCCGCATCATCGAGCTGCGCGAGTGCGAACATCCGCTCGAGGTGGCCGCGGTAGGCCGCGCGGATCTCGGCGAAGCGCTCTTCGCGGAAGTAGCTCTCATCCGGCAGCCCGATGCCGCCCTGCTCGACGAAGACGAGGTAGCGCTCGGGGTTGCCGGGGTCGTTGTCGACGTAGAGCTGCACGAAGCCGGAGACGCCCTGGCGCTCGAGGCGACCGAGGGTGCCGAGCAGGCTCTCGATCGAGTTGACGAGCGACACGTCGACGAGCTGACCCGCGATCGGCGTCGCGCCGAGCAGGTTCGCCCGCTGCTCGTTCATGAAGCTGGCGTAGAGGTCGCCGATCTTGCGCGCCTCGGTGCCGGGTTCGGCGGCCTGCGCCTCCTCGATGATCTCGCGGACGGCCTGCTCCGCCTCTTCGTGCAGCACGAGGAAGGAGCCGTACCTCGCCTTGTCGGCGGGGATGTCGGTGCGCTCGATCCACTTGCCGTTGACGTGCCGGAACAGGTCGTCCTGGGGACGCACCGCCTCGTCGAGTTCGTCGTGCGCGATGCCGGAGGTGAGCGTGACGTCGGTCATCCCCTCAGCCTAAGCGGGCGGACGCCGGGCCTCAGCGAAGCTGTGCGAAACTCTCAGCGCTCGACGTGGGGCCGACGACGAGCACCGTGTCGCCCGCTCGCAGCACGGTGTCGGCGTCGGCGTTCCGCCACGGCTCCTCGCCCCGCTTGAACGCGGCGACCGTGACCCCGTGCGACGCCCGCAGGCCGGTGTCGCCGAGTCGCGTGTCGAGCAGCGCCGCCGGCACGGCCGCCTTCACGAGCGCGTACCCGCGGTCGACCTCGATGTAGTCGAGGGCGGCACCGCGCACGAGGTGCGCGACCCGGCGCCCCATGTCCTTCTCGGGATAGATGACGTGGTGCACGCCGAGCTGCTCGAGGATGAGCCCGTGCCGGTCGTCGACGACCTTCGCCCAGATCACCGGGATGCCCATGCTGAGCAGTACCGAGGAGGTGAGGATGGAGGCGGAGATGTCGTCGCCGATCGCCACGACGACGCGGTCGAACTCGTGCACGGCGAGCTGGCGGAGCGCCTCCTCCTTCGTGGAGTCGGCGCGCACCACCTGGGTGAGCTGTCCGTTGAGGCTCTGCACGAGTTCCTCGTCGAGGTCGATGCCGAGCACGTCGGTGCCCGCCGCCATGAGCTCGAGCGCGAGCGCGCGGCCGAAGCGGCCGAGCCCGATGACGGCGACCGAGTCCGCCTCGGCGATGCGCCGCGACGTGTCGCCGCCGAAGATGGGGAACCTAGCCAATGGCGGGCCTTTCCTTGGGGTACTCGTAGAGGATGCGGCGGTCGCGCAGGGCGATCGCCGAGCCGAGGGTGAGCGGGCCGATCCGGCCGAGGAACATGAGCAGCACGAGGATGAGCTGCGCCGGCTCCCCGACGGAGGCCGTGATCCCCGTCGACAGTCCGACCGTCCCGAACGCGGAGACGGCCTCGAAGAGGATCCGGTCCAGGTCGGCGTCGGTGAGCAGCATCAGCGCGGCCGTCGCCGCGATCACGGCAGCGACGGCGATGAGCACGACGGTGATCGCCTGCCGGTGCACCGCACGCGAGAGTCGCTTGCCGAAGATGTTCACCGCGCCCTCGCCGCGCAGCTCCGTCACCATGATGAAGAACAGCACGGCGAACGTCGTCACCTTGATGCCGCCCGCGGTGCCGGCCGGTCCGCCGCCGATGAACATCAGCACGTCCATCCCGAGCCAGGTCTCGTCGTGCATGAGCCCGATGTCGACCGCGTTGAACCCGGCGGTGCGCGTCTGCACGGAGTGGAAGAACCCGGCGAGGATCCGGGCGGGCGGCTCGAGCGCGCCGAAGGTGGCCGGGTTCTCCCACTCGAGGACCGTGATGTAGGCGGTGCCCGCGACGAGGAGCACCACGGTGCCCCACAGCACGATCTTCGTGTTCATCGTCCAGTGCAGCGGCGACGTGAACTCCCTGCGCAATTGCATGATGACCGGGAACCCCAGTCCGCCGAGGATGATCGCCGCGGCGATCGGCAGGCAGACCCAGGGGTCGCTCACGAAGCCCATGAGGTTGTCGCCGTACAGCGCGAACCCCGCGTTGTTGAACGCGGAGACCGCATGGAAGAGGGCGTGCCACGCCGCTTCCCCGATGTCGTACGAGTATCCGGAGACGAACCGCATGAAGAGCAGCAGGGCGGTGACGGCCTCGATCGACAGCGAGATGAGCACGATGCCCCGAACGAGCCCGCGCACGTCGTCGAAGCCGACCGCCTTCGCCTCGCTCGCGGTGGTGAGGCGCGAGCGCACCGACAGCCTGCGTGCGAGCACGAGCCCGATGAGCGCCGCGAAGATCATGATGCCGAGCCCGCCCAGCTGGATGAGCACGAGGATCACCACCTGGCCGAAGGGGCTCCAGTACGTCGGCGTGTCGACGACGGTGAGGCCCGTGACGCACACGGCGGAGGTGGCCGTGAACAGCGCCTCCACGAAGGACGCGCTCCCCCCGCCGGCCTTCGCGATCGGGAGCGACAGGGCAGCCGTGCCGAGGGTGATGGCGGCGGCGAAACCGACGACCACGGCTTGCGCGGGGCGGAGTGCGGGGCGGTGGCGGTGGAGCATCCGTCGACCGCTGAGCACGGTCGTTCGTGAACTCACGGATGCCACACTAGACCGCCTACGCTCGTGGGGAGATGAGCATCACGACCCCCTCCGCACGTGCCGTCGACCGCGACATCCTGCGCCTCGCGGTGCCCGCGCTCGGAGCGCTCATCGCCGAGCCGCTCTTCCTGCTCGCCGACACCGCCATGGTGGGGCACCTCGGTGCCACGCCGCTCGCCGGGCTCGGGCTCGCGAGCGCCGTGCTGCAGACGATCATCGGGCTCATGGTGTTCCTCGCCTACGCGACGACGCCGGCGGTGGCCCGGCGCCTCGGCGCAGGCGACCTGCGCGGCGCGGTGGCCTCCGGCATCGACGGAACGTGGCTCGCGCTCGGCATCGGCATCGTGCTCGCCGTGGCCGGCTGGTGGGCCGCGCCCTGGCTCGTGGGGGCGTTCGGCGCCGCCGATGAGGTCGGCGCCGAGGCGTCCGTCTACCTCTCGATCTCGATGGCCGGCCTGCCCGCCATGCTCGTGGTGTTCGCGGCGACGGGCCTGCTGCGGGGCCTCCAGGACACGCGGACGCCGCTGTGGGTCGCGGGCATCGGGTTCACTGTGAACATCGCCCTCAACTACGTCTTCATCTACGTGGCGGGGTGGGGCATCGCCGGCTCGGCGGCCGGCACGGTCGTGGCGCAGTGGGGCATGGTGGCCGTCTACGTGCTCGTCATGGCGCGACATGCGAGACGCGCGGGAGCCGGCCCGTGGCCGCACCACGCGGGGGTCCTGCGCGGCGCGGCATCCGGCGGATGGCTGCTGCTGCGCACCGCGAGCCTCCGGGCTGCGCTCCTGCTCGCGACCTGGGCGGCGGCGTCGCTGGGATCGGACGAGCTCGCGGCGTTCCAGGTGGCGATCACGATCTACTTCACGATCGGCTTCGCGCTCGACGCACTCGCGATCGCCGCGCAGGCCCTCGTCGGTCGCGGACTCGGCGCCGGCCGCGTCGGCGAGGTGCGTGCGGTGCTGCGGCGCTGCGTGCAATGGGGCGTCGGGAGCGGCGCGGTGGTCGGTGCCCTCGCGATCGCCACCGCGTGGGCGCTGCCTCCCGTGTTCACCTCGTCGACGGATGTCGCGGCACTGCTGCCGTGGGCACTCGTCGTGCTCGGGCTCTCTGCGCCGCTCGGCGGGCTCGTGTTCGTGCTCGACGGCGTGCTCATCGGCGCCGGCGACGCCCGGTACCTCGCGTGGACCGGGCTCGTGAACCTCGCCGTCTTCGCACCGCTGGCGGTGTGGGTGGTGGCGGTGGCGCCGACCGGTGCCGCCGGCCCGGCCTGGCTCATGGCGGCGTTCGCCATCGGCTACCTCGCGGCGCGTGCCGTGACGCTCTCGCTTCGGGCTCGCGGCACCGCGTGGATGGTGACCGGGGCCGCGTAGACTGGCCCGACGCTCCTCGACCAGGCAGCGGATCCTCACGGGGCACGGCCGGCAGAACGGGCCTCCCCACGACGCTCCCGACCATCGAGGACCATTGTGACGCTCACCAGTCCGCCGCCCGGTGCGGCATCCCATCCTGTTCCCGCACTCGCCGCCCGGCTCGACGGCGTCGCGAGTTCCCCGGTGCGCGAACTGCTCGCGCTCGTGGGCCGTGACGACGTGATCTCCTTCGCGGGGGGCCTGCCCGCACCCGAGCTGTTCGACACCGCCGGCCTGCGCGAGGCGTTCGCCAGGGCCCTCTCGCCCGCCGACGCCCCGCGCAGCCTGCAGTACGCCGCGACCGAGGGCGATCCGCAGCTCCGCGCGCACGTCGCGGCACGGCTGACCGCAGGTGGGCTTCCGACCGCGGCCGAGGACCTCATCATCACGACCGGATCCCAGCAGGCGCTCACGCTCATCGCGGCGGCACTGCTGGATCCGGGGGCCGTCGTCGCGGTCGAGCAGCCCACCTACCTTGCCGCGCTCCAGTCGTTCGCGCTTGCGGGCGCACGCCTCGTGGGCGTCGAGGGCGACGCGGACGGCCTCGATCCCGAGGCGTTCGAACACGTCTGCCGCACCGCACGGCCGGCGCTGCTCTACCTCGTGCCGACGTTCGCCAACCCGACCGGCCGGACCCTCAGCCCCGCGCGCCGCGCCGCGGTCGCCGCGATCGCCGCCCGGTACGGCGTCTGGGTCGTCGAGGACGACCCCTACGGGGAGCTGCGGTACTCGGGCACGCGCTCGGCCCCACTGGCCTCGGAGCCGGAGCTCGCAGCGAACGGGCTCTACCTCGGCAGCTTCTCGAAGGTCGGGGCGCCCGGGCTCCGCATCGGCTGGGTCAGGGCTCCGCACGGCGTGCGCCGGGCACTCGCGATCGCCAAGCAGGCGGGCGACCTGCACACCTCGACGATCGACCAGGCCGCCGCGGCTCGCTACCTCGAGAGCGTGGACCTCGGCGCCCACATCGCTCGCCTCGTGTCGGCGTACCGCGACCGCCGCGATGCGATGCTCGCCGAGCTGCCTGCGGTGCTGCCGGCCGGAAGCTCGTGGACGAGGCCCGACGGCGGGATGTTCATCTGGGTCCGGCTGCCGGGCACGATCGATACGGCGGACCTGCTGCCCGCGGCGCTCGAGCGCGGCGTCGCGTTCGTGCCGGGGTGGCCGTTCTATGCGGGCGAGCCCGATCGCGCGACGCTCCGGATGTCGTTCACGACGTACGACCCCGACCGCACGGCCGAGGGGGTGCGCCGGCTGGCCGGCGTCCTCGGCTGACCGTTCGCCCGTTCAGGCGCGCGGCGGCGCGGTCGTGTCGCCGACGTGCAGCGTGCTCGTGAAGCACCGCGAGCGCGGCGGCTCTCCCGCGAGCAGCTGCACGACCGCCTCGCCGGCGGCTCGGCCCTTCGCGACCGACGGCTGCACGAGGGTCGTGAGGTCGTGCTGCAGGCCGTCGACGCGGATGCCGTCGAAGCCGAGCACGCTGAGTTCCGCGGGCACGGCGATGCCGAGCTCCTCGGCGGCCTGGATGACGCCCGCGGCGAGCAGGTCGCTCTGCGCGATGATCGCGGTCGGACGGGTCCCCGGATCGGCGAGCAGCGCCCGGCCGGCTTCGAGGCCCTCCTCGATCGAGCTCACCGCGGCGGCGCGTCCGGTGGCATCGGGGAAGACGTCGCGGGCGCCGAGCAGCCGCTCGTTCGCGGTGTCGGCGGTCGAGGCCGCGACGAGTCCGGCGGTCAGCGGCCCTCGCGTGCGCGCCGCGTCGAACGGGAGCGTGACCAGCGCGACCTCGGTGTGCCCGAGATCCCGCAGGTACCCCGCGCCGCGCCGCGTGGCCTCCCGGTTGTCGATCGAGATCTCGGGGATGTCCTCCCCGGCGGCGCCCTCGATGGCGACGGCCGGGATGCCGCGGCGACGCAGGGCCTCCACCGAGTGCCCGAGGCGCGGGCTGCAGCCGATGAGCACGACCGCATCGACGGGCGCGCTCTCGATGCTCACCGCGTTGCCGTCGGCCTCGCCCGTGTCCGTGAGCAGCAGGAGGCCGGCGCCGAGCGGCGCGATGCCCTCGGTGATGCCGTCGAGCATCTGGATCTTGACGGGATCGAGGAAGGCCGCGCGCACGCGCTCCTCGAGCACGACGCCCACGATCCCCGAGCGGCCCCGCCGCAGGGAGCGGGCCCGCGGGTCCGGTCCCGCGTAGCCGAGCGCGTCCGCGGCGGCGAGGACGCGCCCCTTCGTGGCATCCGAGACCGGGCCCGAGCCGCTGAAGGCGAGCGAGGCCGTCGACGCCGAGACGCCGGCCTTCGCCGCGACGTCGGCGAGGGTCGGGCGTGACGCCGATTCCGTCTGCATGCGCCCGATTCTAGGCCGAATCGATTCGAGCGGGCCGAGTGGAGCGAGACCGGCCGCTCACGCGCGGGCCGGCGGCGCGCCCACCACGTCGCGCGCGCCGGCGAACGCCGCCACGCAGCGACGGATCTCGTCCTCGGAGTGCGCCGCCGACAGCTGCACGCGGATGCGGGCGGCGCCTCTCGGCACGACCGGATATGAGAACGCCGTCACGTAGACGCCGCGATCCTGCAGCGCCACCGCCATGCGCGCGGTGTACGCGGCGTCGCCGAACATCACCGGCACGATCGGGTGCTCGCCCGGGAGCAGTTCGAAGCCGGCGTCCGCCATGAGCGAGCGGAACAGGGCGGCGTTCGAGCGCAGCGTCGCCCGCAGCTCGCCCGAGCCCTCCACGAGCTCGAGCGCCCGCAGCGTGCCCGCGACGATCGCCGGGGCGAGGGTGTTCGAGAACAGGTACGGCCGCGCCCGCTGGCGCAGGAGCGCCACGATCTCGGCGTGCGCCGCGACATAGCCGCCGGACGCCCCGCCGAGCGCCTTGCCGAAGGTGCCCGTCGTGATGTCGACGCGACCCTCGACGCCGCAGTACTCGGGCGTGCCACGGCCGTGCTCGCCGACGAACCCGACGGCGTGCGAGTCGTCGACGAACACGAGCGCGTCGTACCTGTCGGCGAGATCGCAGATCGCCTGGAGCGGCGCGAGGTACCCGTCCATCGAGAAGACGCCATCGGTGACGATGACGCGGCGACGGGCTGCGGCTGTCGCGACGAGCTGCGCTTCGAGGTCCGCCATGTCGCGGTTGCGATACCGGTGGCGGGCCGCCTTCGAGAGCCGGATGCCGTCGATGATCGAGGCGTGGTTCAGCTCGTCGGAGATGATCGCGTCGTCGGGGCCGAAGAGCACCTCGAACACGCCGCCGTTCGCGTCGAAGCACGACGAGAAGAGGATCGTGTCGTCGTAGCCGAGGAACGACGACACCCGCCGTTCCAGTTCGAGGTGAAGCTCCTGGGTGCCGCAGATGAATCGCACGCTCGCGAGCCCGTAGCCCCATTCGTCGAGCCCGTGATGCGCCGCCTCGACGATGCGGGGGTCGTTCGCGAGTCCGAGGTAGTTGTTGGCGCAGAAGTTGAGCACCTCGCGGCCGGCGACCTCGATCTCGGAGGCCTGCGGACCCCGGATGCCGCGCTCGCGCTTCGTGAGCCCCGCCGCGTCGATCTCGTCGAGCTCGCCGCGAAGCTGTTCGCGAACCGTTCCGTACATGCCTAGACCTCCGTCCAATCGAGGATGACCTTGCCCGCCCCGCCCGAGGCGGCCGCGTCGAAGGCCGCGCGCCACTCGTGCGCCGGGTACCGATCGCTGATGATCGAGGCGACGCGCGATCGCAGGGTCTCGCTCGTCTGCAGCATCGCGCTCATCGAGTTCCACGTCTCGAACATCTCGCGCCCGTAGATGCCCTTCATCTGCAGCATGTGGGTGACGACCTTGCCCCAGTCGATCGCGTAGGGCTCGGAGGCGAGGCCGAGCAACGCGATCCGTCCGCCGTGGTTCATGTTCTCGATCATCTGCGGCAGTGCGGATGCCGCCCCGCTCATCTCGAAGCCGACGTCGAACCCCTCGCGCATGCCGAGCCTCGGCTGCACGTCGGCGATGCGCTCGCGGGAGACGTCGACCGCGGCGTCCGCGCCCATCCGCATCGCGAGCTCGAGGCGTGCGGCGGAGACATCCGAGGCGACGATGAAGCGGGCGCCGACGTGGCGTGCGACGGCGATCGACATGAGCCCGATCGGGCCGCAGCCGGTGACGAGGACGTCCTCGCCGACGACCGAGAACGCGAGGGCCGTGTGCACCGCGTTCCCGAAGGGGTCGAAGATCGCGCCCACCTCGGGGTGGATGGCCGTGTGATGCACCCACACGTTCTCGCCGGGGAGGACGATGTACTCGGCGAACGCCCCGTCGCGGTGCAGGCCGACCCCCTTGGTGCGGATGCACATCTGCCGGCGTCCGGCCCGGCAGTTGCGGCACATGCCGCAGACGATGTGCCCCTCCCCCGAGACCGGGTCGCCCACGGCGACGTCGTGCACGAGATCCCCCACCTCGACGACCTCGCCGTAGAACTCGTGCCCGGGGATGAGCGGCGCCCTGATCTCGGTCGCCGCCCAGTCGTCCCACCGCTCGATGTGCAGGTCGGTGCCGCAGATCCCGGTGCGCAGCACCCGGATCTTGACGTCGGCGGGGCCCGGTTGCGGCTCGGGTCGGTCGACGTAGTCGAGACCGGCGCCGGCGGCGGACTTGAAGAGGGCCTTCATCGAAACCTCGTTGTCTCTGGAACTCGGGCCGGGGGTGTGCGGCCCAGGGTCGGGATCCGGGATCGTGTCCCGGAGCGCCGAGCGCCAGTGAGTTCATGCTAGCCACGGATGCCGGGGCGCGGCGGACATCCTCGGCACGCGCTCCTGCGCCCTCGGTTGCGGTCGGCACGGCGTGCTCGATAGGGTGCAACGACAGAATCGAATCGATTCGACCCGCGCCGCCGCGCCACTCCCGACGAAGCAGAGACGATGACCGGAACTCCTCGCGATGACACGCAGACCACCACGCCGACCACGGGACTGCTGGCCTGGCGCAACGCGATCTTCGCGATCTTCTTCCTCTCCGGACTGAGCCTCGCGAGCTGGGTGGCCCGCATCCCCGAGATGCGCGACTTCACCGAGCTCAGCACGCAGGGCGTCGGCCTCGTGATCCTGAGCGGATCGGTCGGCTCGGTGCTCGGCCTCATCGCCGCTCCCGGGGTCATGGCCCGGTTCGGCGCACGCCTCGGCATGTCGACGGTGCTCGTCATCGTCTCGGTCGGCCTCGCCCTCGTCGGCGTGGGCGGTTCGATCGCGCCCTCGGTGCCGCTCGTGGTGATCGGGCTGGCGCTCTTCGGCTTCGGCAACGGCGCCGTCGACGTCATGATGAACGTCGAGGGCGCGGAGGCCGAGCGCGAGATCGGCAAGACCCTCATGCCGCTCATGCACGCCTTCTTCAGCTTCGGCACCGTGATCGGGGCCGGGCTCGCCGCCGCGGCGGCCGCGCTCGGCATCACGGTCGCAGCG
This sequence comes from Agromyces sp., assembly GCA_031178025.1. Classification (GTDB taxonomy): domain Bacteria; phylum Actinomycetota; class Actinomycetes; order Actinomycetales; family Microbacteriaceae; genus Agromyces. Next base: position 17,491 of record JAPSJU010000008.1, read on the forward strand.
CACCTGGGGGTCATCGCGGCGCTCATCGCGGTCGCCGCGATCATCGCCGTGCGCTTCGTGCCAGTTCGCGAGGAACTCGGCGACGACCGGTCCGATGCGCCGCGCGCCCCGTGGCGGCAGCGCCTGCGCGAGGGTCTCTCGGTGTGGGCCGACGCGCGCCTCATGCTCATCGGCGTCGTGATGCTCGGCATGTCGTTCGCCGAGGGCGGCGCCAACGACTGGCTGGCCCTCGCCGTCGTCGACGGCCACGGATACGACCCGGCCGTCGGCGCCGCCGTGTTCACGGTCTTCACCGTGGCCATCACCGGGGGCCGGGTGCTGGGCGGGCCCGTGATCGACCGCTTCGGTCGCGTTCCGGTGCTTCGGGTCCTGGCCGCCCTGGGCGTCGCGGGCCTGTCCCTCTTCATCTTCGCGAGCGAGCCGTGGATGCTGATCGTCGGCACGGTGCTCTGGGGCATCGGCTGCGCGCTCGGGTTCCCGGTCGGCATGTCCGCGGCGGCGGACGTTCCCGACCGGCGTCTCGCGGCCTCACGAGTGAGCGCCGTGGCGATCATCGGCTACTGCGCCTTCCTCGCCGGCCCGCCGCTCCTCGGGCTCATCGGCGAGCACCACGGACTGCTGAATGCGCTGCTCGTGCTCCTCGGCCTGATGGCCATGGCAGGGCTGGCAGCACCGGCGGCGCGGGAGCGATCGCGACCGCCGCGCGACTGACGACGCGGACGGGCTCGCGCAAGGGCTTCCGGCGGCGGCATCCGCTCGGGACAATGCCGACATGAGCGATGCCCAGGACCCAGCAGAAGACCGCCCCCTCCCCGAGCACACGCGGCCCGACGGCGTGAGCGATGCCACGATCGAGGCGCTCGGCAAGTACTCGGAGGCACTCGAGGTGCTCGAGGACGCCAGGGGCTCCCTGTACCGGTTCCATCGCCTCACCGGCACCGCCGACCTCGCGATCGGCGAGGCGGTCGAACTGTTCCGCACAGCGGGCCATGACGCCATCGCCGACGAGATCGAGGCCGAGATCGTGGGACGGAACGTGCTCGAGGGGCGGTGGACCTTCCAGGTGCTCGAGGAGTACGACGACGGCTACTTCGCTGCCGTGAAGGCATCCGAACGGGACGCGCGCGAGCGACTCGTCGGCGGCCGGCGCCACCTGTACGAGGCCGAGATGAAGGAACGCGAGCGGTCGCACGGGCGTCGCCACCACGAGGCCCGGCCGCACGACGGGTCCTCGCAGGGCTGAGCGGCCCGGCCGCCCGCTCGCCGTACACTCGACAGGTGCGTCTCGTCATCGCCCGGTGCTCCGTCGACTACGCGGGGCGGCTCTCGGCCCACCTCCCGCTCGCGAACCGGCTGCTCATGGTCAAGGGCGACGGCTCGCTGCTCGTGCACTCCGACGGCGGAAGCTACAAGCCGCTGAACTGGATGAGCCCGCCGTGCACGCTCGAAGCCGAGCAGCCCGACGACGAGCAGCGCGCCGCCGGCGTCGTCGAGGTCTGGAAGGTGACCCACAGGAAGACCGCCGATCAGCTCATCGTGTCGATCCACGAGGTGCTGCACGACTCGTCGCACGAACTGGGCCTCGACCCCGGCCTGCAGAAGGACGGCGTCGAGGCGCATCTGCAGCAGCTGCTGGCCGAGCAGATCGAGCTCCTCGGCGAGGGCCATCGGCTCGTGCGTCGCGAGTACATGACGGCCATCGGCCCGGTCGACATCCTGGCGACCGATGCCTCCGGCGCGTCGGTCGCGGTCGAGCTCAAGCGGCGCGGCGACATCGACGGCGTGGAGCAGCTCACGCGATACCTCGAGCTCATGAACCGGGACCCGCGGCTCGCGCCGGTGACCGGCGTGTTCGCCGCCCAGGAGATCAAGCCGCAGGCGCGCACCCTCGCCGAGGATCGGGGCATCCGGTGCGTGGTCCTCGACTACGACGCGATGCGCGGCATCGAGGGCGGGCACGCCAGGCTCTTCTGATCGGCAGCCCGCGTCGCCATGCAAGGGCTTGTCAGCCTGGCGCTTCCCATGAGAGCGTTCTCCTCCCTGAGAGACACTCGGAATCGCTACCCATAGGATGTCACGGTGACTTCGACAATGCCCATTCGGACCCAGGCGCCGACGCAGACCTGGTCGGCGGTGCTCTTCGACCTCGACGGCACGATCGTCGACTCCGCTGCCGACATCACGGCGTCGCTCGCGCACACCTTCGAGCAGATGGGACTCGAGGTCCCGTCGGAGGAGGTGCTGCTCTCGTACGTGGGGCCGCCCCTCCTCGACAGCCTGCGCCTGACGGCCGGCTTCGACGACGCCGAGGCCTGGGCGGCGCTCGCGATCTACCGCGACCACTACGCCGATCGCGTGCTGCGCTCCCCCGTCTTCCCCGGCGTCGCCGGCGTCCTCGAGCGGCTGCACTCGGCCGGCATCCCCATCGCCCTCGCGACCTCCAAGCCCGAGTCGATGGCTCGGCGCGTGCTCGACCACGCCGACCTCAGCCGCTACTTCACGGTCATCGCCGGTGCCAGCGACGACGAGGAGCTCAGCACGAAGGCCGACGTGGTGGCGGAGGCGCTCCGTCGCCTGCAGGCCGAGGGCATCGACACCGACAACGCCGTCATGGTCGGCGACCGGGGCTACGACACGCTCGGCGCCGCGGCGAACGGCGTGCCGACGATCCTCGTCGAATGGGGCTACGGCTCGCCCGCCGAGGCCGCCGACGCCATGGCGGTCGTGCACTCCGCCGATCAACTGCGCAGCATCCTCATCGGCTGACGCCCGTCGAATCGGCACCTTCAGAATCTTGCGCTGAGGTTCCCTCACGACACGATTCGCGCGTGAACTGAGCATCCGGCGCTCACGAACAGCGCATTCGTCCGCGTGGGCGCAACGCATCCGCGTACTTCTTCCGGAATCCACCGACGCTCTTCCATAGGCGATCCACAGCACGGCAGGATGCCCCTTACGCCCGTCTACCTGCGGGCGCCGTTCGTGCCCCGGAGAGACCCTGCGAGGCACTCGAAGGGAGAAGCATGTTCGGAAACTCCACTCGCGCGCGCAGGCGCGTGGTGGCGACGATCCCCGTCCTCGCACTCGCAGCCGCCGGATTGGCGACCATGGGCGCGACGACGGCATCGGCGGCACCATCGCACGTCTCCGCGCCGGTGATCGGCGACGACGAGTACTACATGAACTACGTCGCGCCGCGGGCCGAGACGGCCTTCGGCGTCGAGGACGAGGCCGTGGTCGACATCCACGGGCAGAAGTCGGGGGCCGTCGACGCGAGCACGGCGCTCGAACTCGCCAAGTCGGTCGACACGAAGTACGCGCAGGGCAATCCGCAGGCTGCCCGCGGTCTCGCGAAGCTCGAGAGCAAGGCCATCAGGACCGGGAAGAGCCCGAAGGCCCTCAAGGGGGCGAAGACCACGCAGGAGGCGAAGCTCCTGACGATCCTCGTGGAGTTCAACGACGCCGCGAACGACGACTTCACCGGCGAGTACGTGCCGACCGAGTTCGGCGCGACCGAGTGCAAGCCCGGTGACGTGCAGAACGGCCCGCTGCACAACAACATCCCCGACCCGGCCGACTACGAGCTCGAGGACAACAACTCGATGTGGGTGCCCGACTTCTCCTCGGAGCACTTCAACAAGATGCTCTTCACCGATGAGGGCATCACCGAGCGGGTCCGCACCGACCTGACCGGTCCCGACGGACAGCCCGGCTTCGACATCTCCGGCTACACGATGAAGGCGATGTACGAGGAGATGTCGCGCGGGGCGTACACCGTCACGGGTGCGGCGACGCCGTGGATCACGGTGCCCCACTCCGAGGCCTGGTACGGCGCCACGACGTGCCACCTGAACGAGGAGGGCGTCTACGAGGCCGGCCCCATGCAGGACATGCAGGGTCACGACGACAACCCGCTCGGTCCCGGCCAGCTGCCGATCGACGCGGTCGCCGCCCTCGCGCAGGCGCAGCCCGACTTCCCGTGGGCCGACTACGACATCGAGGACCAGGGCGACCGTGACGGCGACGGCAACGTGCTCGAGCCCGACGGCGTGATCGACCACGTCGTGCTCGTGCACGCCGGTGAGGACAAGTCCGGCGGCGGCGGCGAGCAGGGCACCTACGCCCTCTGGGCGCACTCCTCGGCAGTCGCCGGTGGCGCGCCGATCCCCGGCACCGACCTCATGCTGTCGAACTACATCGTCCAGCCCGAGGACTCGGGCGTCGGCGTGTTCGCCCACGAGTACGGTCACGACCTCGGTCTGCCCGACCTCTACGACACCTCGAACGCGGCGAGCTCCGACGTGGACTTCTGGGACCTCATGAGCTCGGGTTCGCACGCGGGCCCGATCTTCCAGTCGATGCCCACCCACATGGGCCTCTGGGACAAGTGGGTGCTCGGCTGGGCCGACCCGCTCGTGATGAACCCCGGCGACGACGTGCGAGAGGTCAAGGTCGGCCAGAACTCACGACCGAAGAAGGGCACGCAGGACGGCGTCAAGGTCAACCTGCCCGACAAGGTCGTCACGCTCGCCGAGCCGCACAGCGGCGAGGAGATGTGGTACACCGGCGCCGACCAGGACTGGGCCGACCTCCGACTCGGTCGCACGATCGAGGTTCCGGCGGACGCCAAGTTCTGGATGTGGAACAACTTCGTGATCGAAGCGGATTGGGACTACGGCTTCGTCGAGGTCTCGACCGACGGCGGCGCAACGTGGACCGAGCAGAAGGTCTACGCCGAGGACGGCACCGAAGTCTCGACCCCCGACGGCTACTCCGACCCGAACGGCCGGATGGCCGACTTCGGCGGCGGCGTCGACAAGAAGTACGGGCTCACGGGCGACTCGCACGGCTGGCGCCACGACTACGTCGACCTCTCGTCGTACTCGGGCGAGACGGTGCAGCTGCGTCTGCGGCTCGCGACCGATGCGGCGTTCCAGGAGCGCGGCTGGTTCGCCGACGACTTCGCCCTCACGAGCGGTGCCGAGACGGTCTGGAGCGATGACGTCGAGAGCGGCGACGCCGGCTGGACCGCTGAGGTCGCCTCGTTCACCACGACGACCGGCCCCGGCTGGCGCCAGGACACCGGCACCTCGGTCAAGGCGCAGTACTACCTGGTCGAGTGGCGGAACTTCGACGGCTTCGACGAAGGCCTGAAGCACGCATACAACAGCGTGTACAGCGATGGTGCCTGGAAGGTCGAGAAGCTCGCGTACAACGCCCCCGGGGCGCTCGTGTGGTACCGCGACACGACGTACGGCAACTCGAACATGATCACCGCGAACGAGGCGGCGCTGCCGAGCTACGGCGCGAAGGGCGGTCTGCTCATCGTGGACAGCCACTTCAACCCGCTGCAGCGCACCGGGGCGGCGGCCGACGCCGACCCCACCACGCTCAACGTGATGCCCTCGCGTGCGCAGTCGTCGAACGCGGCGTTCGGCCTCACCCAGACGTACCCCTTCACGGAGTGCTTCACGGGTGCCGACATCACGATCGAGTACTGCACGGATGTCCCGGCGCAGGCCGCGGTGAGCACCTTCACCGACGACCAGGGCTGGGTGCCGGGCTTCGCGCTGCGTGAGTCCGATGGTGCGCTGTTCTACCGCGACCGCGACGCCTCCACCGTCGTCCCGTCGGTGGGCAACGCGCAGTACACGACGCCGCTGTACGACCTCGAGGGCAACCGCCTCCCGGCGTACGACGGGCTCGACATCGGGCTCGGGCCGTTCGGATCGGGCAACCCCGCCGATTCCGGCGTCGGCTACGGCACCGTCATCTCGGTGAAGAAGGCGTACACGGGCAACGAGGCGGCGCTGATCCGGATCACGCCGCCCACCGTCGACTGATCCGCTGCACCTGATCGACGAGGCGTCGGCCCCCTCGGGGGTCGGCGCCTCGTCGCGTCGGTCACCGATTGCTCACGCGCATCCGTCCTCGTGGATCGCTACCGGGGCAGCGACGCGGCCAAGGGTTGCATCGTCCTCCGACTGTCGGAACTCGACGGCGAACTTCCGGATGTCCTCGGCTCCGTCATCTCGCGTGAACGCGACCTCGATGAAGTCGGCGTATGGACCTGAACACCCCGACGGATTCGTTCGAAGGTGCGGCTCGGCCATCAGGTCGGCCCAGACGTCGCCGACGTGGTGGCCAC
>JAPSJU010000141.1 GCA_031178025.1 Agromyces sp.
ACGCCGGCCAGGATCGCCCACCCGGCGAGCCCGTACGTCAGCGCGGTCGACGTCACGATGAGCGGCGCGCACATCGCGCCGACCGAGTATCCCATCGAGAACACGCCCTGGTAGGTGCCCGCGCTGACGGGATCGGCGAGCTCGAAGCTGAGACCCCACCCGCCGGCCTGCGAGAGCACTTCGGCGAACGCGTGCGCGATGGCGGCGAGCACGATGACGGCGATCGCGAAGACCGGAGCGAGCCCTGCGGCGGCGGCGTAGACGAGACAGGCCGCGGCCATGAGCCACGCGGCGATCGCCGAGACGCGGCCTGCGCGGCGCAGGTCGTGCGTGCCCCGTGAGAGCGGCACCTGGAAGATCACGACGATCACCGTGTTGAGGATGAGCAGTGCCGAGAGGAGCACCTCGGGCGCCCTCGTCTCGTTCGCGATCCACAGCGGCACGCCGACCTCGCCGACGCCGAACTGCATGCCGAACACCGCGCTCAGCGCCGTGAGCGCGAGATACCGCCGATCGCGCCACGGCGAGTGCGCGGATCGGCTGCGGCGTGCGCGGCGCTCGGTCGCGATGCGGTCGATCGATCCCGTGGCGGTGTGCACGGCGGCATCCGGCACATCGAGCGCGGGCCGGCGGTCGACGGTGCGGGGAAGCCGGATGAGCACGACGAGCCCGAGCAGGTAGGCGACGCCGGCCGCCAGGAGGAGGACACGGTACGCCTCGGCCGTGCCGAGCGCGAGGGCGATCGCGCCGACGCCCGAGCCCACGGCGATCGAGACGTTGGTGACGGTGCGCAGCACGGCGCGAGCCGCGACCCGGGGTTCTCCCTCGAAGGAGCGGGCGACGATCGCCATCCGCGTCGAGTTCGCGGCCTGGCCGAAGCCGCCGACCGCCATGCCCACGACGAGCGCGGACACGAAGTCGTCGGCGAGCGCGTATCCGAGCAGCCCGACGCCCTCGAGGGCGGTGAAGGCCAAGAGCAGGCGGCGCGCGCTCATGCGGTCGGCGAGCCAGCCGCCCGCGAGCGAGGCGAAGATGCCGAGCCCGCTGGCCGAGGCGAGCACGATCGCGATCTCGTGCGCGGGCAGGCCGACGATGAGCGTGAAGTAGAGCACCGTCACCGTGAGGAAGACGCCGCGCCCGACCCGGCTGATCAGCGTCGCGGTGACGAGGATGCGCAGCACGGGGTCGTCGACGGATGCCGCGATGCGGCGCACGAGTCCCGGTCGGCGCGCCGGCGGCGCATCCGCTTCATCGATGGCGGCGGAGGCGCGATCGAGCTCGGGCTCGACGACGGGGAGGGTGCCGGTGTCGGGGCTGGGGGAGTTGCGCACGACTCCGTTCTCCCAGAGCTCCGCGTCCCGTCGATATCGATGTAGCGTATTGCTTCATGTTGCGCTACCTGCTGACCGAGGACGACGTCGGTGCCGTGCGCTTCGGGATCTCGCCGCTCTGCGAGCTGGGCCTGTCCATCCGGGCGATCGCCGACCCGTCCCGCTTCCCCCTCCAGGTGGGGTGGCTCCGCCGCACCGAAGCAGCGCGGGAGCGACTCGACCACGCTGCGCTCTTCGCGCTCATCGACCACCGCGGCTGGACGCCGGACTTCCTCAATCCGAGGCCGAGCTCACCGCTCACGCGGCTCGATGACGAGTTCGCGGCACTGCTGGAGATGCCCGCCGATGTCTTCCACGGCGATCTCGTCGCGGTCTTCGGGCAGGTGCCCGAGGTGTTCGCGGGGTCGACGAGCCGTGCCCGCCGCCGCCTCGTCTCGGCGCTGCGCCAACTGTGGGAGACCTGTCTCGAGCCGTACTGGCCGCGCATGCGCGCCGTGCTCGAGGCCGACATCGTGCACCGCGGACGCCAGGTCTCGCAGGCGGGCCTCTCGGCCATGCTGAACGGGCTGACCTCCCGCATCACCTACGGCCACGGCGTGCTCGAGATGCGCATGGCCGACCCACGGCCGCGTGTGCGCGCGGTCGGCGGCGAGGGCCTGACGCTCGTGCCCACGATGTTCACGCGGCGCGGCTCGGCACCGGTCGGCGACGGGCCGCCGATGATCCTGTACCCGGCACGCGGCCAGGGCGCGCTGTGGGAGGCGGAGCGGGTCGCGAACCCGGGCGCGGTGGCCGCCGTGCTCGGCGAGACCCGGGCGAGCCTGCTGGCCGCGCTCGGCGAGCCGGCCTCCTCCACCGAGCTCGGCGTGCGATTCGGGGTCACCGCGTCGGCCGTGAACCAGCACCTGCGCGTGCTGCACGACGCCGGCCTGCTCGTGAGCACGCGGTACGGCCGCAGCGTGCTGTACCTGCGCAGCGAGCTCGGCAGCGCCCTCCTCGAGGCGCGCGCCGGCTGATCAGGCGGGGTCGGGCGCGACGCGCAGCACGAGCTTGCCGCGCACGTGCCCGCCCTCGAGGAGGCGGTGCGCCGCGGCCCCCTCGGCGAGCGGGAACTCGCGCTCGACGTGCACCCGGATGGCGCCGTCGTCGATGAGTCGCGTGATCACCGAGAGCGTGCGGGCGTCGGGCGACACCGAGTACCCGGTGGCACGGATGCCGCGGGCGGCCGCCTCCTCGGCCATCGTCGGCCACGACCGCGTCGGCACGTTGACGACGAGTCCGTGGGGGCGCAGCACCTCGAGCGATCGCGTGCCGGTGTCGTCGGCGAGGTTGCCGACGAGGTCGATCACGACGTCCTGCTCGCCGGCCACCTCTTCGAACCGTTCGCTGCGATAGTCGATGACCCGCCGGGCACCGAGTCCGCGTACGAACTCCACGTTCCCGGTCGAGCAGGTCGCGGTGACGTTCGCCCCGAAGTAGGCGCCGAACTGCACGGCGAAGTGCCCGACCCCGCCGGCGCCGGCGTGCACGAGCATCCGCTGCCCGTCGTGCGCCCGCGCCGTGTCGATCACGGCGCCCCATGCGGTGAGTGCGGCGAGGGGGACCGCGGCCGCCTCTGCGAACCCCAGCGAATGCGGCATCGGCGCCACGCTCATCGATGAGACGGAGATGAGCTCGGCGTAGCTGCCGCCGACGCGTGGGACCCGTCCCATCCCGTACACCCGGTCGCCGGGCTGCAGCGGATGCGCCGCGTAGGGCACCGCCTCGACGACACCGGAGAAATCGTTGCCGAGGACGGCGGGATACGTGGCGATGGCCGCCGAGACGCCTCGCCCCGCGCGGGTCTTCGCGTCGATCGGGTTCACCCCGGCGGCCACGACCCGGACGAGCACCTCGTCGCTCACGCGCGTCGGCCGAGGCACCTCGGCGAGGTGCAACTCGTCGGCGTCGCCCGTCCGCTCGATCACGAGGGCTCGCATGGTCTCCGTCATCCCTGATCCTCCCGGTCGTCAACCCCACGCACCACTATGGTGCACCGCGGGGCGGCGGTGGCCGGGAGAACGCCGCGAGCTCAACCGCGCCGCAGCCAGCGCCCCACGCGCTCCCGCAGGGCCGCCGTCTGCGCTGCCGGGCCGTCGTCGCGCGCGGGCACGGCGTCGAGCGTGGCGCGAAGGCCCCCGGCCCACCGCTCGGCGATGTGGAAGGGGTGCACGGGATCGCGCGGGGCACCCACCACGAGCGAGCGGATGCCGCGAGCCGAGAGCGAACCGAGCTCGTCGTCGTGCTCGAACGCGCGGTTGCGCGGGATCTCGACGAGCCGCATGGCCCGGCGGGAGGCATCCGGCGCCTGGAACTGGGCGAGGAGCGCGCGCCCCCCGGCCGGCGACGCCTCGACCACCTCGCGGTAGACGGCGCGCTCCTGGAACTCGTCGGCGCCGGCGGGGCCCGCGTCGGCGAGGATCTGTCCGATCACGGGGAAGGGGCGGAGGTTGTCGGGAAGCGACCGGTCGTCGAAGGCCGGACGGACGAAGACCGCCCGGTGCACGGGGAGGAGATCGTCGAGCGCGATGCGCACGCCGATGGCGGCGCCCATCGAGATGCCGATGACGGTGAGCGGCTCGGACGGATCGCCGTTCTCCGCCCGCACCTGCTCGGCCACCTCGGTCGCGAGCCGGCGCAGTTCGAAGTCGGCGGGGTCGCCGACGGCCAGGAAGCCGCCGTGCGCGCGCACGTCGGGTGCGATGAGCCGCTCATCCGGACCGGCGATGTCGCGGACGACGGATTCGAAGATGCCGAGCGGCTGCCGACGGTCGGAGCCGAGTCCGTGCAGCAGCAGCGTGCTCACGCGAGCGCGCCCGGTCGGTAGACGGCGCGAGGGTCCTCTGCTGCGGGCCGCAGCATGCGCAGCAGCTGGTCGGCGAGGTGCACGAGGATGGCGATCTGGTCGTCGTCGCGGTCGACCCAGCGGCACCGCGGCTCCTCGCCGACGGGCACGAAGTCGTCGTGCTGCTCCCACACGACGAGGGTGCGTTCGGCGCCGAGCACGTACTGCTGCCACCACACCTGCCGAAGGTAGCCGCGCGGGATGCCCCGCCATGGCCGGGAGGTGGTCTTGATCTCGCACAGCACGGGCGTGCCGTCCGGGCCGACGCGCACGCCGTCCGGCGTCGCGAGGTGGTTGCGGTCGGATGCGGCGTGGAACAGCAGGGACGAGGGGGTGATGCCGTGCGTGGTGCGGACCCACTCGGCGATGACGGGCTCGCGCTGGCGACCGTGGTCGGTGAAGCGGCTGCCGCCGAATCCTCGCGTGCCGTGCAGCTTCTCCCAGGCCGCGGCGCGCACCGAGGCGGGGGAGGCGAGCTTCGCGGCGTCGGTCGCGGTGATCCCGCGGGACCGGGCCCGGAGCCACGCGACTCGGTCGCTCGCATCGGCGACCACCCGGGTCTCGTGCGGATGCCGCGGCGGCGCCGGTTCGTGCAGCGGCGTCGTCGCCGGCCCCTCGAGATCGAAGAGGGCGAACGGCGTATCGAGCACCTCACGAGCGTACCTCGCGGGTCCGACGCCTGCCTGTCGCGGCCCTGTGTGTCCGCACTTGGGAGCGGCTCGGGGCGCAGCCGGACTTATGACGACGAAAGTAAGAAAGTTCGGCGACGCGACTCGTCTTTTGCTTGACGGCTTCTGAAGAAATGCCGTATTGTCCGGAAAAGCGCAGCATCCCAGGATGCGCGTCAGACGCTTCACGGGTGCGAACTCCGGAGCGTCAGCATTCGGGCCCGAGTTCGGCGCACGGCTGCACCCCACCACACACGTGCAAAGGAGCATCATGAGTGATCTGATCGATCGATCCGACGATCCGCAGCTGGGGCGCAGCCTCGGCCTCACCCGCCGCCAGCTGCTCGCGGCGACGACGGGCATGGCCGCGGCGGCGGCGCTCGGTGCCGCCGCGTTCGGCGGGAGCCCTGCCAACGCCTTCGCGCATGCGGGTGCCAAGTCCGCGGCGGGGGCCAACGGCGTGCTCGTCCCGCCCGGCAAGCGGGGCATCATCCTCTACACGGTGCGCGACGCGATCAGCCGCGACCCGAACACGACCGACCTTCCCTCCGGCTTCAAGGAGGTCTTCCAGGAGCTCTCGCGCATCGGCTACAAGCAGATCGAGTTCGCGGGATACGGGCAGAACCCCAACGCCGAGGGCGGCAACGTCAACAACCTCGCCGGCGCGCAGCTGCTCCGCACGTGGCTCGACGACAACGGACTCGAAGCCGAGGGCAACCACGGCTCGATCCCGTCGGTCATCAACGACACGACGCTCGCACAGTTCGATCTCGCGTGCGAGACGGCGAACATCCTCGGTTTCGGCCACATCGGCACGGGCAGCGACCCCACGAACAGCGCCTACCTCGCCGACTGGCAGGCTGCGGCGGAGCGGTGGAACATCCTGGGTGAGCGCGCAGCGTC